>NZ_JAUBTF010000109.1:0-11081 GCF_036702355.1 Microcoleus sp. D3_18_C4 | reverse complement strand
CGTTTTTATCAACAAGGTATGCGGGCCGCAACCCTTATACAGTCTATCTCGTAGACCTCTTTGTCACCCCCCCAGGTCCTGAGCAAATGAAATTGATCGAAGCGCAATTAGCACGCGCGGCAGTTTAGCTCGCCGGAAGAGGTGATTACAAAAGCCCTCCAGACTTTGACTCAAACACGCCAGCATTATTGGGAGTGGGTGGAGGAGGTGCGCTCTTCGGTGGAGGAAGCGGAGGTGGAACTATCACGGGGTGAGGGAATCCCCTTAGAGACTGCGTGCGAGCAATTACAGGAAAAGTTTCGCAAGGCACGAGAGGTTGAGGGATGAGTCAATGCTTTGTCTCTCCAACAGCAATTCGTGCAAAAAGTATCCCATAATTTTGGGTCAGGGAAATAAATCGACACCTATTTTATAGTTTGTGCTAGTTAGATTAGATTCAAATAGCCCGGAATTAATGCCAGTTGAACATCTGTGGGAAGATTTACCCGAAAACTACTTTAATAACCTAATATTCAAGTCAATGTCTAAGGTAATCGATGAGCTTTGTCAAGGACTGGTCAATCTAGCATCTAACCGGGAGCGCTGGCGCTCAATGACATATTTCCCACATTTAAGAATAAGCTCTTTGAACGCAACTTAGTATGAGTTTTGAATTTAAGATGTCTCAAAATCCAGAGCGCAGTCCGGCTGGAACTTCCCCAACCGCCTACTTTGCGTAATCAATAGTAAGGAGGAACTTTCTAGTTTTAAGAGTTCCTAGACTCGTCAACGAAGGCTTTTAACTCAATAGCATCGTGACTGCAAAACACGCGCACATCTTTACTATGCTGCACCGATAATTCGTGCAGCCGGCCTTGATTGAGCAACCTAGCCTTGCGATCGACCTCCATCATCCATTGGTAGGCGCGCAAACCGGGCGTGCAGCGTCGGTTAGCGGCATCCATCTCGTGTCGGTAGAAATAGGCATCGCCTGCGTGCAGAAGCCAGCCATCGGGTGTATCAATGGCAATGCCAGCATGACCGCGCGTGTGCCCCACCAACGGGATTAGCAAAATCTCCGGCGGCAACCCGTCGAGGTCGCGGACTGCTTCAAAACCAAACCAAGGTTCGCCACCCGCCGAATAGTATTTCCAGCGTTTGACTTCATCCCACTGCCCCGGACGATAGCGCCTTTTTGTGATGAAACCGTGCCGATCGTGTGCGGCATCGATTTCAGCCTGCATAACGTGTACCGTTGCTTCCGGGAAATCCTCTAGACCACCGGCATGATCGAAGTCGAGGTGGGTTAGCACAATATGGCGCACATCGCTTGGTGAAAATCCTAGCTGTTCAATTTGATGGATTGCCGTGTACTTGCGATCGAACTGGATGTTATTAAAATGGACGAAAAACGGGCTGAGCCGGGAGTAAGGGGATTCGATATCCCGCAATCCGAAGCCGGTATCAATCAGAACCAGTCCCTGATTCGTTTCAACAAGCAGACAGTGGCAGGCGAGGTTAGCCGTCAAACCGCTACTAAAGCCATCGAAAAGCGCCCCTCCAATGGGACACATACAGCCACAATTGAGATGATGAATTTGCATAAATGTGCTGTACTAAATTACTTAGGCGGGAACCATTTATTCCTCAGTTCGCATCCAAGGCCGATGCTGCATAATGCCATCGATGAACGCCTGAGAAAACTGTGCTAAATCGTCACTACTGGAAGAAGTAAACACGCTTTTACGGGCTGCAATCTTGCCATTATCTGCGATGGTTACTTTCTTTAAATCTGCACATAAGAATAGTAAGACGGGCGTGAATTATTTGTTAGCAGAACCCGGTTCAGTAAGCTGGCGGTGCATTTCGGCATTAACGGTATCAGGTACAACTTTGCTGGCGCTGGCTAGAATCTTTGTCTTGAGCGAACCTGCAATGATGTTGTCCTTACCAGCCATCAAGGCTTCAAATCCCTGTTTGGCAACCTCGGCTGGATCATCTTTCTTGTCGGCGCCCGCCTTCGTGTCATCCATTCCCGCCCGGTGGAAGAAGTTAGTATCGGTGGGACCCGGCATCAGCGAGGTGACAGTTACACCTGTATCTTTTAACTCATTGCGGAGTCCTTCGGAAAACGAGTGGATGAAGGCTTTGGATGCTGCATAGACTGCCTCGAATGGCCCCGGCATTAGGGCGGCAATGGAGGAAGTGAATAGAATCCGTCCTTGGCCGCGATCGACCATATCTTTGACTACCCGTTTAGCCAAATGCACAGACGAGACAACGTTGAGGTTAATCAGATTTATTTCCTCCTTTAAGTCTGTCTCGCGGGCAAAGTCGCCCCCGACGCCGACACCAGCATTAATTGCGATCGCATCCACTGGCCGATTAGTCGCTTTTATCTGGTTGTAGAGCGTCTCAACACCGTCGTAGGTAGCGAGGTCTGCCTGCACTGTATCGACTTTGGCACCGAGCCCCTCAAAGGCTTGAGCCGCTTCATTGATGCTCGCTCCGGTGGCGGTGACTAGGAGATCGAAGCCGTTTTGAGCGAACTGTTTGGCGAGTTCGTAGCCGATACCGTTAGAGGCACCCGTCACGACAGCCAAGGGCCGGGTCAACGAACTGTTTATAACCATTTAAAATCCTCTGTAACTGCTCCACGCTCTTTTGTCTAGGCTTGCTTCTGTCTGTACTAGACAATCTTTGTGGACTGTGGACGTTCAACTTTTACAATGCTAGGGAGGTAGGAGTGCGATCGCATCTTTCCCAGGACATAAACTTTTAGGCATTTAAATACGGTAGAATCGAAAACAAACTTCATGCAATTAGTGTAAAAATCACAGCCGAGAATCATCTTAGAGAAAGAGCAAATAGAGAAACTACATAAAGCCTTAAGAAATGAATAAAAGGGAAATATTAGAGAAATAATTATACTTAGATAGCAATCGTTGCAGGAGTCGTAAAATTTTTACCCGACCCCAACCCTCCCCGCGAGATCGGGGAGCGAGTAAGAAATTCACAAATGATGCGAGAATTGCTATATATGTATAAAATGCGCGTAGATATTGCTAATAACTCTTTTGATAATTATTGGGGAGCCGCCATTATCGGGCGCTAAATCGGATGCGATGAGAGACGGGAGATGGAAGATGGGAGATTGACTCGGAAGATTAATCCTGGGCTAAAAACATTTATCTCTGGTGGAACGGGCAGGAGGCTTGTCCAAGGAGAACAGTGGGTGATGTTAGTTATAAGTGAATCTCAGGCACTGGTCTCAATCAGACCCAATCAACCTGGTAACAGCGACGCAAAATTTCAGCTATCAGGTCGATCGCGCAGCAAGAAACCAACCGGAGGATGCCAAGAGTGTAAGATGTCATTTATCAAGAATACTTTCTGTTGCCGATTGCCCGCTCGGCACCCAACATTGAAAATTATGACAGCCAATTGCTGATTCTGCTGGCTTCATGTTATAGTGGTTTTCCAAGAATTAAATTCGGTTGCGTAGTTTGTTGGTGTTTATTTACAAGCGTCTCTCCGAATCTAAGTCTCTGCACCCTAATGATTCTGGAGATTTTATGTCGATTTACGTGGGTAATCTTTCATATGAGGTAACATCAGATGACCTCAACGAAGTATTTGCCGAGTACGGTACTGTAAGCCGCGTCCAAGTGCCAATGGACCGGGAAACAGGCAGGATGCGGGGTTTTGCTTTTGTGGAAATGGCAAGCGAGGCAGAAGAAGCAGCAGCCATCGCAGCTTTAGACGGTGCTGAGTGGATGGGCCGTGACTTGAAAGTCAACAAAGCCAAACCTCGCGAAGACAACAAACGCTCATCGGGTGGCGGCGGCGGCTGGGGCGACAAAGATCGCTCTTCTCGACGCTACTAAGCTTTGAGACTGAAAATTTGAGTTTTGGTAGTTGACGGCAGGTGCGAATGCTGCTTTTTTTTCGGGTTGTTCGATCGACCCATCCAATAAAACTCCCAAACCTCTAAATCAGTTTTGCCCCCTCCCTGGAGGGGGCTTTGTTTTTGGCGAAAAATCCCGCGAGATACGTCCGCGGTGCAGTTCCCACTCTAGTTCGTGATTCAGTACCCTCTTAACTGCTTTTTTTAAGAGGCTGTCGGGATTTCGCGGCTCGACGCCTGTAAACTATCAAACTAGAATTAAGCAGCAAGAAAAGCTAGAATAACGGCAAAACTGAATATTGCCTAGAACAGCAAAACTATCTTTACCGAAGATTAGTCGAGAAAACCAGCCGAATATCAGCCAATATCTTGATTTTGCCTGAATAAAGATGTCCAAGGTCTACAGCACGGCGGAACTCATTAAAATCCTCGAAGAAGAGCGCCAAGCCTGCTTGTATGGGCGGCGCCTCAACTTGACTGAAACTCCTGCTACAGGCAACCCCGTGATTGACCGCTTTCTCAAATCTGAGGGCGTACAGAAGTTCACTGCTTATCAAAATTTTAAGGCAGCCGTACACGAATACCAGCGGGAACATCAAGTTTCTGGGATTGTCTGGCGGGAAATTGCGGTTAAAGGCAATACTCTACGCTATCCGGCAGTGGATGACGAATTAATAGCTCTACCGGTTGATTTGATCACGCTGAAGGCAGCTAAGATTTCTATGTTGGAATTCTGGCAGCAGGTAACTGCCGGGATGGATTTGTATTTAAGTGTTAACAGCGGAAAGGATTTTCGATCGATCGAGTCGGTTGATGTAGAGGCTATAGCCCAGCGCACAGAATGGGCCAGTCTCTCGAAGTGGGAAAAGTTGGATTTCCTAGAAATTTTGTTGCAGTTGGGCTGGGGGAAGCCGGAGGAAGCTTATTATAAGAGGGGATGGCCGACCTCGGGCAGTGAGTACATTCACGCCGTAAAACCCGGACAGCGGCCGATTTGTTAATTAGTCAGTAGTCAGTAGTCAGCAGTCAGTAGTCAGTAGTCAGTAGTCAGTAGTCAGTAGTCAGTAGTCAGTAGTCAGTAGTCAGTAGTCAGTAGTCAGTAGTCATAGTGCTGTCCCCGCTCGCGAACGTTATTAGTCAGTAGTCAGTAGTTACTAATTATTGCGAGATATTCAAAACAAATAACAAATAACAATTGGCAATTGGCAATTGGCAACTGCCAACTGTCAACTGTCAACTGTCAACCGTCAACTGTCAACTGACATCTGACAAAGCATCAAGCCAAACCACTGATTTGGATCTGTCCAAACCTGCATAGGCATTAAACCACGCTGCGAAAGTTCTTTTTTTACAGTATTGAGATTAAACTTGCGCGATATTTCGCTGCGGATAGTTTCTCCCGCTGCAAATTCAACTATTAAATTGAGAGAACGCAACTGCACTGTTTGCACTTTTTTACTTTTCAAGTGCATTTCTATTTGACATTCCTCTTGATTGTAAAAAGCCCAATGCTCGAACTGTGCTAAATCAAAATTTCCCTCATATTTTCGATTTAAATGTCGCAGCATATTCAAGTTAAATGCTGCCGTTACTCCTTGACTGTCATCGTAGGCCGGCTCTAAAATATCCTTAGATTTGTCCAAGTCAATTCCCAGCAAAAAATACTCTCCCGGCTGCAATGCACCGACAATTTGCGAGAAGAACAAATCGCATTCTTGAGCGTTGAGATTGCCGAGGGTACTGCCTAGAAAGCAAATCATTCGGGTTGGCAAGGGCGACGGTGCAATTTTAGCTAAGGCTAATTCGTAAGTGCTGACAAGTCCGTGAATCTGGAGCGACGGATAATCGGCCAACAGTTGACAAGCGCTGCTTTCTAGGATAGTAGGACTGATGTCGATCGGCAAATAGTGCAGGGGATACTCCAGTTGACTGTAAGCATCAAGGAGAATCCGAGTTTTGGTGGAACTACCGCTGCCGAGTTCGACGATTTCGCAGGGGCCAGTTAAATTGGCGATCGCCCCCGCGCACCCCTGCAAAATTGCCGTCTCAGTGCGCGTCAAGTAGTATTCCGGCAACTGGCAAATCAACTCAAACAGATTCGAGCCGCGATCGTCGTAGAAATACTTTGGAGGCAGGGATTTGGGGCTTTGAGTTAACCCGCTAACTGCATCGCTGCCAGCATTGATTTCTGCCGGTGTCAGTGCCGCAGCGCTCACCAGGCGCTCTAAGTGCAGGCGGTTTTCCTTCGTTAAGGCTGAGTTTGTCGTATCGGAGAGTCTTGGGGATTTCATAAAGTAATTTTTAGATGCACATATCGGTATAGCACGCAGCCGCGTTGCCAAATATCGCGCTCAAGTCAGATTTTTCATGCGGCTCTGGATTCTGTATTTTCTCACCGGATGGCGATCGCATCCACAATTAAAACTTAAAATTTATCCACAAAAATTATTGAATACTTAACCAAACTTGTTTTTTTTGAGCTTGTTACATGGAAAAAAGTTGGGCATTTCGCAAACATTTTTTTTCCCCAATTCCCTCTCCAGCCAGTTATCTGAGGTTCGTAAAATAAGCTTTGTAAGGCAAGTATTAAGGAATTTGTTCATCGGCAAAGTCCGATGAATAAATTTTTCACTATGAACCAATTTGATGGTAATTATAATTACCTAGCCAACTACTTAGCGCAGCGAAAACCAGCAATAATTTGCCGCACGCCCGGATAGTACCAATTCCGAAAGGTCGATCGCAGTGCCTGCGGAAAAGTCGCCCAACTCCCGCCTTTCAAAACCCGGTGTTCTCCATCAAAATAAACTTGAGAATATCCCCTGTAAGGATAACTTTCAAATCCCGGATAGGCGTCAAAAGTTGAAGCAGTCCACTCCCAAACATTGCCCAACATATCATAGCAGCCTGCGGCACTTGCTCCTTTGGGAAAGGCATCAACTGGCGAGGTATTGGCAATATTATTGCCGTGATTGCACAGGCTGCCGTTTGGCGGTTCTTCTCCCCAAGGATAGATGCGATATGTTTGATTTTTGGCATCCCAACTCGCAGCTTTTTCCCATTCTGCTTCCGATGGCAAACGCTTGCCAACAAAGTTGCAGTAAGCTTCGGCTTCGTACCAACTCACGCCGCAGACTGGATGGTTGTTGAAAGCTGGATTTTCTGACCAGTAAAGCGGTTGAAAGACGGCTTCGCCTTGCAGCCATTTCCAGCCGTCCGCTGACCACCAATCAGGGTTTTGATAGCCGCCGAATTCCATAAAATCTCGGTATTGACGACAAGTGACGGGATAGCGATCGATCGAGTATGCTTCTAAATAACATAGGTGGCGCGATCGCTCGTTATCCAAAGCCTCAGCAGCATCGCTTCCCATGTAAAATTCCCCGCCCGGAACTTCAATCGCTGAATTGGGAATGGGGAATGGGGCATGGGGCATCGGGAATTGGGCATTGGGCATTAATATTCCTTCTTCTTTCTTCCCTCTTCCTTCTTCCTTCTTCCCTCTTTTTTCTGCCTTATTCCTGTGCATTTGCAACACGAAAGCAACAGTTTCGCAGTGCTGGCTTTCGTGCTGAATAATAAACCGCCAGAGACCTTCTTGCTCGTCGATCGGCGCTACTTCCAAATAATCGAACACCTTTTTTCTCACCTCATCCAGATATAATTCAACTTCTGGTAACGTCGGCAGAAAAACCCGTTGTTTTTTGGGCAAAATATCAGCAGCAAACAGTTGGTGATACTGAGGAAAGACAGGTTTCAAGCCAGCGCACCGTTGCAACAGCCACAAATCCTCAGTATAAGCAATGTGACCTAAGTGCCAGCCAACTGGACTGAAATCAGGATGAGCTTGACGGCAAAAAGTATCATAATCGATGTCTGCAAATAGCTTGAAAGTGCCGCTGCGACACTGCTGCAAATCGCGATAAATTGCCTTTCTACAAGATTGGATAGATTTCGATATCACGCTCTACTCCGGTACTGATAATGCTCTGGACTGGGCACTCGTGCCAATTGCCTGCAAATAAAGGTTCAGAAGCAATGATGACAGAATCCGGGAAATTTAAATCGTCCCGCAGCCAATAGAGGGAAGGAGGGGTTTTTTGGGAAGCAAAGCGAGAGGCAACAAGCTGGTGTCCGTCGCTGATAATTATATTAGCTGAAAATTCTACTTGGTGAAAGTTTGCTAGCTCTGCCACAGTTTTCAGCGTGTTTTGCAAAGCAGCTTCTAGAGTCACATTGGTGGCTGTCAATTCATTGACAAACAAGCCGAAAATATGCTCTGAATCTGTAGTACCGTTAATTGATTGATAAAGCGTATCGCTGAGTCGATCGCGAATTGGTCTGTAAAGAGTTTGCCGAAAATTCTTCACGAAGCCGTTGTGTACGAACAGCAGGCGATCGTTCTGAAACGGCTGACAGTTGCTCAAATCTACAGCTTGTCCTGAAGTTGCACTGCGAACATATCCGATCGCGCATCCAGATTCAACGTATCGACTGATACTCGGAAGGTTAATGTCGCTCCAAATTGGCTGTACATTTTTATAGGTAAACGGGTCAGTATCTAGGTGCGGGTGATACCAACCAATACCAAAACCGTCAGCATTGAGTAGACCAGAAGTCATTTCGCGGGGCTGGTAACTCTGCACAATTAGGGAATGTTCCGGCTTGTACAGAATAGCATCAAGTAAAATCGGCTCCCCTAGGTAGCCAAGCAAACGGCACATAAAATTTTTGCAGCAATTTGATTAGCATTGTAAGTCATGAGCCGAAAAATTGCCCGATCGCGCATCTTCAGCGCTGGAAGGTTTTTTGTAGCCCGCTGCCAGCATCGCAGTACAAACGATACAGTTAAGGTATAACCCCTGCAACACAAGGAGACTCTTGAATGTTCATCGACGAACTCATCCCAATGGCGAAAGAATTGATCGAACAGCCGATCGCCTTCGCGGGCGGATTTTTATCTGGCCTGCTTCGACTCAACCTTCACGAAGATCCCGTTAAAAGCTGGATCGACGAGCAAGCTGGTTCAACTTCCTACACTACTCCCCCAGCCGAACCCACCAACGGTAAAAGCACGGGGCCTCAGTCAATCTCGATCGACTAAGGAAAAGCAGTAACATCCTCCCAACGCCAAACTGATTACAGTTATGGCGTGGGCTTCCAAACTTCACAGTTTGGCTTTTCGCGTTTTTCCCTTACGGGATTTCCACACTGGGGTAGATTGAATTGCTCAGTCCCCGCTAGAAAGTCTGCACAGACACAAGCGATTCCTGCAGAGCCTTTCTCAGATAGATGAAGTACAATAACAGCAGTGTGTAAACCAGTTCCAAATATTGTGCTGAGAAAGTTGACGGAATGCAAAGTCGATCGCCTTTCCTAATTATTGATAATTTGTTATGTTGATAAAACTGAAAATATATTTAAGTTTTGACCATAAATTCTCAGGTTTGTGATCCATGGCGCGAAGGGGGCGACAATTATATTACTTTCGCCCCTTTTTTTTGATTAGTTTCTTTACTTGTTTTCTCTATTTATATGACTATTTTCCATCACTAACAAAGCATTTTTCCATGGTTTGGGTAGGTTGTCGCATCATAAATGTCTCAAATGTAATTGTATCATTTTTTTTTAATTAACTTATATTAGAACTTTATGAACTCTTATATAGCAATCCTTGCAGGAGTCGTAATTTTTTTACCCCACCCCAACCCTCGCCTTAGCCGCTCTGAGGGAGTAAGAAATTCATAAATGATTTAGGAATGCTATACCTTGTTAGTCGCTTTGTTTCCGAAGATGCTTGGTGATTCCTCGCCCACCCATCAGTGATCTGATTAAAATCAAGTATTGTTCAGGGGTGGGATTCCTCGCCGCCCCAAAACTTATATCCTCACTCATCCGCAGGGCGAGTGAGGATATGAGTTTTGATTAAACTAACTATTGCAGCCAGTACCAAGGGTTGGTGAGTGCGGCAAATCCTTTTAGTCAGAGTCGATCGCCCAGTTGTATGCTAGATAGCACTTGACAGTTAAATTAAAAGGTTATTATGTATACCACAACAAGTTCAGTTCGATCGACATGACTATCTACATTGGAAATCTGTCTTACCGCGCCACCGAAGAAGACCTCAAAGCAGTATTTGCAGAATACGGCACAGTCAAGCGAGTTGTCTTGCCTACCGACAGGGAAACCGGTCGGATGCGCGGTTTTGCATTTGTTGAGATGATGGAGGATGCCCAAGAAGACGCTGCAATTGCCGAATTAGACGGTGCAGAGTGGATGGGGCGCCCCTTGCGAGTGAACAAAGCTAAACCCAAAGAAGAGGGAAATCGAGGCGCTGGTATCAAGAGAAACGACGGATATTAGTCCGCGATGCGGCGGTTGACATCCTCTCGAAACCCACCTGATGCACCAGTACGCCACTAGCGCCGAATTGCAAGCAGCAGTTGATTTTGGGGATGAAATGTCAAATCCGCTGCACAAAAATATCGCTTCTTTATGGGCTGCACTTGATTCCTAACTTTTTGAGAAAGACAGAATTTATACACGCTAGTCTAGAAACCCGATTTCTGCCGCGATACCTCGCTGGTAAAAGCAAAATTTATCAGGAGAAACCGGGTTGATGAGCGTTTATCTTAGAAAGAGTAAACTCGCCCTTTTTCATCAATATAAACTGACCGGTCTTGCCTAGTGCGGCCGTCTGATCTAGTGATGCGAATCGTCAAAATGTTTGTCTGCGAGTCAACGTTATAGTCGTATTTCAAAGTTGCGGTTGCTGTTGTGGCATTAATCGGAATATTGGCAATGTCCCCGGTACGATTGCTGATGCGAACACTGATGTTTCTGCTGGCTCCGACTGGCAAGGATGACAAGCTGCCACCTGATTCACCGTATTCTAGGTTCAATCCCGTTTCATTTAACAGTCTGAGGGTAATGTTGCGAGTATTGTCAACCTGCGCTTGAGGTTGCCAAAATCCGGGTTTTGTCCCGCCGTCAGTTGCAGGTTGAGATAATGCTGGGTGAGGATGCAGAAAGGCTAGGGCGGCAAGTATTGCTGCGGTTGCAATAATTTTTGATTTCACGGTTTGTACCTCCGGGTCAAGAATTGGTGATATTTCTATCCTAGTACAGCTCGGCGTAAATACACAGACTATTAAACAGCCAAGACTTTACCCTTGTATGTCCACTTAAAAGGTTT
>NZ_JAUBTF010000108.1:0-11762 GCF_036702355.1 Microcoleus sp. D3_18_C4 | reverse complement strand
GGGCACATCTTTAGATCAACTCATCTGTGCCTACTGCGCTCAATAGTGTCTCTTTTTTATTTGAAATGACTATATATTCCGGCATTGCTATTATTTTTGGCAATCCAAAACAACACCGGGGCCTCGCGTTTGGTGAGTCTTAGGAATTCCCAAGCAGCAATAGAGAAGGATTGCGGTTGTTGTTCTTCCCGTAGCAAGAAATATTGCTTCCCGATTTGATCGGGAATGAGACGGATGATCAGTCGTCTGAGTAATTTTAGGAATATTTAGCTAAGTTTTTGCGAACAGTCGCTACCAGCCATGAAAAAGGGGGATTGAATTCGTTAAGTCCCCCTTGAGAACGGAGATGCTGAAGGGTGGAGGATCAAACAACTGCTTGCAGCTTTTGAGCAGCAGAATTGAGTTGGTGCGTGCTGACTTTGATTTGCGATACACCCGAAGCCGTCTCCCGCGCACCGTGATTAATCGCATTCATCGCTTCGACCACTTGATTAATCGCAACTGCTTGTTGTTTGGCATTCAGCGAAATCTGTTGACTGCTGATGAAAACTTTGTTGATTGAGTTAGACACACCTGTGAATGCCTCTGCCATGCTATGGGCAAGGGACAAGCCTTCATTCACTGTCTTGTTGCCTTCATCGGTAACTATCACGGTGGAGTCGATCGCCGTTTGGATTTCCGATACCAGCCTGTTGATCTTGACCGCAGACTTCTTACTTTCGTCAGCAAGTTTGCGAATTTCTCGAGCAACTACCGCAAAGCCTTTGCCATGATCGCCAGCACGGGCGGCTTCTACGGCGGCGCTCACAGCCAGCATATTGGTTTGATTAGCTAAGTCACCCACCAAGCCCGAAATATTGCCAATCTGGTTGGTTTGTTCGCTCAGGCGCAAAATTTGTTGGGCGATCGCCCCCACTTTGTCCTTAAGGGTAGTCATCTCATCAAGAGTTTGGCGCACCGCTTCTGTACCGCCTTCAGTCAGCGAGAGGGCGTGACGTGCCCCTGAAGCAGAGACTTCAGCCTGTTCCGCCGATTGGCGCGAAGATGCGCCGAGTTCGTCCATCGTGGTCGAGGTTTCATTCACTGAGCTAGCTTGTTGCGAGACGGTGCGTTCTTGCTCTTCGACCGCACTGACGATTTGTGCCGAGGAGCTAGCAATTTCGCCGGCAGTTTGGTTGAGGGTGTTGGCGATCGCCGTGGATATCAAGTATGCCACCACCAACGCAATAACTAAAGAAGCAACAGCACCCAATACCGACATCATGACCAACACACCGAGCGCATTTTTGGTGTTAGTTTCCGACTGCTTGACTAGCTTAGCTTGCTGAGTGTCAAACTCCGTCATAACAGCCTCGAAAGCCTTGAGATTTTCTGCACCCTGCTCTGCTGTGTCCATTACCAATTTACGGTTACCAGCTTTGGCCGCTTCAATCAGATTGCGGGCGCTCTTGTCATACTGGGTGGAAAATTCAATCATCTTGGTCATCCGTTCTTTTTGTTCATTGCTGAGGTTGTGAGTCAGATCTGAGGCTTGATCTTCAGTTTCCTTCAGCTTCTTGACACCCGCTTCGTAGCGATCGAGCGCTTCTTTGTCAAGGGTCAGAGCATAACCCCTTGACTGTCGGGCAATTTCTGACACTCTCAATTCAATGTAGTCTGACATCCTAGCAGCTTGTACTGCTTGCAATGCTTCCTCAAAGTTTTTACTAACTGTTTGCGATGTACTATAGACACCGATCGCTAGTCCTGCGATTAATCCTACTGGCACTGAGTAGCCAAGTAGCATTTTTCCTCTGAGTTTAAAGCTGTTCAACATAGATTTGATCCAAAATTTGACTTCAATCAATAGCTACACTTCGGTAGGAAATGATCGATGGCGGGTGGCGCCATTAATCGCCACCTACTCAACTTCTTCATCTCAACATCCCAGGAGACCCGCACTCCCTTTCACTGCGTAAGGGGTCTTCTGCGAGTAGGGGTCTATAATACTGGATACCAAATTTTGCACGGGTAGATGTAAATTATACCATTATGTACTGTGGTATTACCTTGAGTAGTTAGTGGAGTTTTCCCAGGAGTTTTCCGAGAGCAGGCGATCGATCTTAAGTTTGGTTGATGCTGTGGCTTACACCGCTTCATTTTAACAAAATAAGTTCAGCTCCTACAGGCAAATGATCGGACTCGGTTGCCTCCAAAACCGAACTAGATTTAGCACCCCAATGATTTGAATACCAAATATAATCAATCCGGCAAACGGGATAATTTAATCTCCAATTCGACCTTTTTACCAATAACTTAAGTTCCCAACCGTTAGGCCAGGTAAAACCAAACCCCAGTCCAGATTTTCGGAAGGAATCTTGCATGACTTTCTGCACCCTGTCATAGTCTTGAGTTTCGTCTGTCATATTAAAATCGCCCGCGACAATTACTGGCAGATTTTCTCGTTCAACTCGCTCCACTAAGTCTTGAATTTCAGGCGCTCGTTTGCCATATTTGTAAACTGGAATTTTGATAAAACGCCCGATTCTCGATTTCTTAAACCACGGCCCGGTAGCTTGCATATTGTAAATCACTACTTCTTGTTCGTTAAATTTAATAATTGCCCGTTGCTGCGTTTCTCGATGGCCGGCTAAGTGCAGTATTTCGCTGGATACAATCGGATATTTACTGAGAATTCCTACAGGGGGAGTGCCAATTTGATAGGGGTAGTCTGCTTTTAACCAGGTGAAAGCTCTTTCGGTATGTTTCCTAACGATTTCTTGTAAAAATATAATATCTGGTTTTTGCTGGTGAATCAGTTTAAATAAAGTAGGTGACTGAGTTGCATACCAACCGACGTTATGGGATAAAATTTTGAGACTGGGCTGCGAATTTGTAAGATTTATGGGTGCGGGAGAAAAGTATTTAATGTGCATCCAACTTATTAGGAAAATGCAGGCAATCGCAGAAATAATAGTGAACCATCTTTTTTTGATAATTAACAATCCGATGATGGCAATCAGGAAAGTGGGGAAGAAAATTAAGGGAATAAAAGTGCTAATTAAGCCAACAATCCACAGTCTATCCCAAAAAAATAGTTTGAGAATGAAATAGCAGATAATGAATCCTGAGTAGCTGTAAGCGAAAATTTTGGCAGATTCTTTAAGCCCTTTGTTTATTAAATCCGCTACTACATATTTCATTGGGAACCTATTAAAATAAAAACTTGCTTAAATCGAATTCTTCATTTGACCGATGTTGGTTGTCTCTTTCAGAAATCAACACCAACAAAAGGCGATCGGTATAATCCGCCGCACCCCGCAACTCTTCGCGCAAAATCTCCAGTCCGCCATTAGCATATTCTTCAAAAATTTGCAAGCGTTCTGCTTCCAATTTTTCGTCGAGATGGGAGAGAATTTGAGGATTTTTGGTTTCGGCGATCGCAATTAATTTAATCGCCATATCGTAGCCCCTCGATACAAAAATATCAACATCTATCGCCCCCGGTTCTCGTTTAGAAATTTCCCCTAAAGGCGATCGTTTTTTCCGCTGCTTTCCCAATGATGCAGCGAAGGCGATGACATCAGCGTAAGTCTGAAATGGCGCGGAGTTGTTATCCGATAAAGTTAATGATTTGACTAACTCCGCTTTATCTTTAGCAATTCTAATTTTGTTAGCAGCCATTGGGATTAATATGTAATTTTTAAGTGAGTAATTTGATAGAGTAACCGCAGATTTGAGGCAGATAAACACAGATTAACGCAGATAATTTTCAGAATGTCCGCAACAACATAATTTTTTGTGCAAAACCTCCTCTTGCTTCCCGCCGCTTCGTTTGTTCGTCCAAAAGTCGATCGCCCGAAATGCCAAAACTCGCCATCACCGCATCTATCACCTCATACAAATCCGCCAATTCCGCCACCAAATCTTCCTCGTGGGCCTCCGCCGCTTCCCCCGCTTCTTCAATCAATTTCTGCAGCAAAGCTTGACGGTATTCTGCCTCAGACAAAATTACAAACTCGCATTCATTCCCGCTTTGGCGAATAATGTCAGGAATGCGATCGCGCACCAACTTATGATACTCTTTTTTCACGTCAAACTCCTTTCAACCTTGACTAAAAGTTTGAATCAACCAGCGATTAATTTCCCCATCATCTTCTGTTTGACTCCGGTTCAAAGCTTCCTCTATTAACGCTATTTCTAAGCCAGGTAAAACCAGTGAATTTTAATTGTCCCACTCCCTCCAGCAGTAATAGCTAATGCAAATACTGCATTCGTATTTGCATTAGCTGCCCAATATTCTTGGACTTCAGAATGTTCGTAAATTAAACGCTTTACTCCCAAATCATCGGCACTAGAAGATGCTCCTATTTCCACTACTAAAGCTGGAGGTGCAAACACATTCAAATTAATTGGCGTATTCGTGCGAGGAGGCAATTCAAAATCTGCACCTATATAATAAGACAAATCAGGTTGAAATTCCCGAATACCTGTTTTGCGAAAACTGGCATTAATTAACTCCACTATTCGGATATTTCTAAAAGCAGTATAAAAATTGACAACTCTCGAAACTACTGAATTATGACGACTGTGCAATGGCCCTACTGGTGACATTTCTACCCTCATACGTTCTTGGTAGTAATAAAACTTGCCCTTTTCCCATGCTGAATCCTCAGCAAAATTCAGAAACTCTTCCCACGTCGCCTTCACCCAAATATCTGTTTCCAAAACCTGCGTAATTGCCGAATTAGAAGTCATAATCCACCTCTACAATTTCTGTATATTCAAATTCATTCGGACTGCGCCTAACTAAAGGATAGCGCGTCCCGCCCAGTTCGATCGCATCTTCTTCACAATCAGCTTTCGGAGAATTGTACACCAGGACGTATTCCCTGCCTGTGCAACTTTCCATCTCTTGAGCAACTTCTCCGCGCCACTGAGTTTTTGTCACCAAAACCACCAATTGATTCGCCAATTTCGGCAGCTTATTTGCAATTTGCTTGCGATAAATCTCGTCCAAACTACCAAAGGGAGAATCCATCACAATTGGAAAGGTACTGCTATCCGGGCCCATCAAAGTATTTTTTTGACTCCACTCCCGCACGCCCTCAATAATCCCGCCGATAAACGATAAACTGAGAATTTGATTTTCTCCTGTAGAAGCGGCAACCAAAGATTCTTTACCCGACGTATTTTCTACTAGCGTCAGTTCGTATTTATCGCTTAACTTGGGGATATAAGGAGTAAAAGAAATGTGACTGAAAATATCTTGCACCCGCTTTTCCAACTGAGAACAAAACTGTTTTTCTAAGCGCGATCGCACTTCAGTTAGGCGATCGATCGCATCTTGAGTCGCGGCAATCCGGCGCTGGGCCAATACTTGCCTTTGCTCATTCAGTTGCTGCTTATCGATTTGCTTGTCCAGATTCGCGATCGACGCATTCAAACTCTCAATCTGCTGCTGGTTAGAGCCTGTTTCCCGGTGCAAATCGCCAATTTTTGCCTCAATTTCATCCAAGCGCTTTTGCAAGCGGCTGACATCGCCTTCAGGAAAATTTCGCAGCTTGTTGTGAATATCGTCTAACTGATTTTCCACCCTAGAAAGTTCGGTTCTATCGCGGCTGATATTGCCTTGCTGTCTGTCAATTTCCTCCCAAAAATCAGCCACTTGCCTATCAATTTCATTTACCCGATCGCTAATCCGAATAGTTGTTTCTTCCACATCGCCAACACCCGCCTTATCCATCCAACCGCTAACCTGTTGGTGAGATTCAGAACCCTCCACTAATTCCGCACCGCAGATACACCGCTGCTGCGCTAATAACTCTTCCAAAAACGGCCGCTGAATCCCCGAAAGCAACGAGCCACATTCTCGTAAACTCCCGACAATAGCTTCAAATTCAACCGCCGCATCTGACAGAAATACCGCGTAACCGCGCATAGATATTGAGCGTTTTAGAGCATCTGTAGCTTCTGAAATTTGTTGCTTAAATAAATGGCGCTGCTTTTCCAATTCGTCTCGCAAATTTTGCAATTCGGCGGCACCGCCCAGTAGCAGCAAATCACCGTTAACTGCTTTTCTTAACTCGCCTTGATGAATCAATTCTTGCTCAATTTCTAATTTTCTTTGCAAAAATTCTTCTGCCTCTTTTTGAGATTTTTGCTTTTCTTTCAAAAGTTTCTTAATTTCGGAACTGCCAATCATTCTTAAATCTGTTTCTAGAGACTTTCTGGCATCTCCCAAATGTCTAATCGAGCGATTCAGCACCTCTACTCCCAGCAATTCCTTAGTAGCTTCAGCAATTTCTGCTTTCTTATCGTGGCGGACAATTTGCTCGATTCGCTCTCCGTCAAAAAAGAAATATTGATGCAAACTTTCCGGCAAAATTCGTCCGATAATATCATCAGGATGCTGGGGCGGTAGCATCCAGCGGCCGTCATCTTTTGCTACCTGCATAAACAATTCGCCTTTGCTGTGTTCGACACTATGTTGACTTTTGTAAGCATGACAACTGCGCCTTACTTGGTAGCGCTTGCTGTCGTGTTCAAACACGATTTCCACCCAACAAGGTACTCGTTTGCCCGGTTTGGCTTCCGCAATAGCGCGTTTATTTACTGATTGTTCTTCCGTAAAACCCGCGCTCAGATTTCCGTAAAGTCCCCAAGTAAAGGCATTCATCAAAGCTGTTTTTCCAGCACCGTTATTGCCGTGAATCACTGTAATATTTTGCGCGCCCCAGGCCAGCTTAATTTCGGGTGTTTGGCCGAAAAACTGCCGGAAATTGCACAGACTAATTGAAATCAGTTTCATACAATTGCTTCCTTAATAACTTTCAAAATGTCATCGCTAATATAGCGGGGAGCCCTCATGTACAGTTTATCTTTTTCAATTTCTAATACCCGTTCGATAATTTGTCGGACTTCGGGCGGCGCGCTAGTAATTGGTTCCTGTACGTCGCTCAATTCCTGATGAGTTTGATAAGAAGAACGATTTTCTGCTAAAATACTTTTTGGTACGGCTGCGATCGCACTATCTTCATATCTAAAAGCCATAATCAGATTTTCATGCAGATTTTCAGTCATTTTTTTTCAAATATTAAAAACTAGCAACTCAAACTGCGTTCGAATAATTCTCTATTCTCAAACATAAACCGAAGCTTAATAAATGTCAAATGTCTAATAGCCCGTAACGC
The DNA here is from genome assembly GCF_036702355.1 of Microcoleus sp. D3_18_C4. NCBI lineage: Bacteria > Bacillati > Cyanobacteriota > Cyanophyceae > Oscillatoriales > Microcoleaceae > Microcoleus > Microcoleus sp. D3_18_C4. Next base: position 4,590 of record NZ_JAUBTF010000108.1, on the reverse strand, counting down.
CTCTGAATTTGCAGCAATTTCACTCTCGCTTCCCCAGCATTGTCGGCTAAATCCGCAAATTCCAAGAACCGCTTTAACTCTTTTCGCAGCAAATTGCGCTCGACTTCTAATGTTTCCCGACCTAAATCTGGAGGCAAAACTATCATGTCAAATAAAGTTGCCCTTTCCTTCCCCGGATGCGGCCGCAAAATCCGTCCCCGGCGCTGAATAAACTGGCGCGGATTGCTGCTGCTTGCTAAAATTACAGCATTGCGAATTGCTGGAATATCAACGCCTTCATCCAAACAGCGAATCGCGACTAAACCTTGCAATTCTCCACTCTCAAATTGTTGGCGCAATCGTTCTCTTTCTGCTAAAGGAGTTGCCGCAGTATAAGTGTTAACTCGGTAGCCTAATTCTGAACCCAATAACTTCGCGGTTTCTGTTAGTTGGCGGTTGTTATTTCGGCGGGCACCTCCTTCAATCGCACCATCGCCGCAGTAAAATAAAGTATGGGCTGTGTCGAGACGGTGAATCATTAATTCTCGCAAAGCTGTTAATTTATTAGCCGCTGCCCCAATTAACCGGGCTCGCTGCATTAATAAAGTCGTTAAAGCATCGTTTTCTTCTACTTTTTCATCGCCCCAAAGCGCCCAGCCAATTTTTTTAGTTAAGTAGGAATATTTGCGGGTTTCGGCTTCGGTCAATTCTACTAAAATTGGATAGTATAAATAATGTACTAATGCTTTTTGGCGGATAGCATCAGCCAGGGTGAGTTCAGGCTGCAAAACAGGGCCGAAATAATCTAAAATAGCTTCGGTTCCTTGTTCGTCGAAATGCCTTTCTGGAGTGGCGGAAAGGGCGAGTCGCAGTCCAATATTGCGCGGCAAACTTTCTCCTAAACGCGGCGCGCCTAAGTTGTGAACTTCGTCTCCAATAATCAGGGTTTTTTCTGGGAAATAGCGCAGTTGCGATCGCAAACTATCTCCCATTAAGGTAGCATTAGTAGTGATGATTGTGAGAAATGTTCGTTCGCCCGTTAGCGAAGCCCTCGAAGAGGATCGCACTTCATACAAACCCCCAGCCAGCTTATTCTGCCAACTGCGGGCGCTATCAAAAGCCAAAATAGGTTTTAAACCAAATTTCTCCGATTCCCGCGCCCACTGATTCACCAGGTGGCAGTAAGGGCAAATTACGAGCAGGACTTGCAGGTTAATTTTATTGTATAATTCAGTGGCGATCGCCAGTGCAGTAATCGTCTTGCCACTACCCGTCGCCATCTTCAGCGTACCGCGTCCCTGATTCGCAAACCAATTAGCAACCGCCACTCGCTGATACTGTCGCAATTGCAGCGATGGCGGCATCTTCGGAAACCCAAATTGCGAATTATCAGCCGTTGAGCGATTCACCTTTAAATGCCGTTAGATGCCAACTTACCCTGACTCAACTGTAACTCATTTCTAATTAAAACTTAACAGCTCAAACAAATTTGCCACCGAAAGTTGCAAATCCGACAGCACATCCAGTACAGGTAAAATATCTTCATTCTCTTTAATCTCAGGTTCCTGCTGCGGTTTAAAAACAATTACCAATTCTTCTTCCGGGTCAATCAGCCAACCTAATTTAGTATGATTCTTGAGGCAAAACAGAATCTTATTAATTACGCGAGTTGAACTTTGCTCCGGCGATAAAATCTCAATTGTCCAATCCGGCGCAATTTCAAACCTATTTTCAATCTTTCCCTGAGAATTCAGAGGAATGCGCGGCCACTCGAACACTGCTATGTCTGGAACAATAGAACGCCCCCCAAAAGTGCAGCGCAATTCTGGAAACGCATAAGCTAATTTCTGCGGCTTGCCAACTCGATTAATAACAGATGGAAACTCGAATTGTAACGTACTGTGTTTTCCTTGTGGCATAGCTTTTTGATAAATTTGACCATCAACATACTCGCTAGCCGGCTTAGTCTCTGGCAATAGCAGAAACTCTTCCAGAGAAATCTTTGACGGAGACTGAATTGACGTTACCATAAGCCATTAAACCCTCAACAACTCAACTGGGTCATTAAAAATCTGCATCGCCGTCTGTTTCCCAATCCGCACAACTCTCCGATTCCACACCAGTAGGGTGCATCGCACAAACCAACAAATTGCCACCGTAAACTTGACCGTGATAGTTGCGACAACCGCGACAAGCCGGCTGCTGCGTCGGCGAAGGGTCTACATAAGTAACCATCGACAAATCTATCTCATCAAACTCCGGGTCGAAGTCGCGGCAAATTTCAATTATCGGTTCGATAAATTCATTAAATAAACCGTCAAATTCATTGAAATAACCGTCTATGTCGTTAATCAGATTATTTTGTACTTGTTCTGTAAACTCTTCCGACATTTTTGCCAAAACGTCCAGCATTTCGACAAACTCTTCGCCCATTTCGGTGAAAAAATGCTCTACTTCAGAAACAGCATTTTCCATTACTCCAAAAAAATCTTTAGACCAATCTTCCATGAATTTGACAGCTTGCTATTACAAAATATTTTACAGACAAGTGCAGCCAGCCTCAAGTGAAGTGCTTGCACCTACTTTCAATTCTATTACCTATTGCCTGATATCCGTCCACCTCTGAGAGGGCAGATATTCAAAAAGGGAACTCAAGATTATTATCCTGAGTTCCCTTCATGCTTTGCTGAGCGAGCTTTTTCCTGCTTAATCCCGCTTCAGCCGCCGCAATTCCTCTTGTAAATTCTGCACCTGTTCGCGGAGCTTGTCTACGCCGCCTGTCTCTTTAGCATCTTTTGCCGAGACATCTTCTTCCTCAGAAACAATTTCAATCCGCCGAGGTTCAGCGGGTTTTTCGTTCCCAGCCGAGGCTACGGGGGGCTGCTGCTGAGCCTGTTGCACCATGTCATCAACAAAGCGGCGAGCTTCTTCCGTGGACATCTCGCCCCGCTTCACCAATTCGTCTGCCAGCTTTTGGGCTTCAGTGCGTAATTCAGTTAACTTGCTGCCAGCTTTTTCACCCGCATAGGAAGCGAGCCCGACACCAAGGTAAACTGCTTTTTGTAAAATATCTCCGAAACCAGGCATAGGAGCTACACCTCATAAAACTGGGTGAACCGGAGACCACGCCTATTACAAGCATCCCGTGTTGCTGCTACCTTCCGGTCCTGACAAGATTTGGGCGTTGGAATCGCGTGGGTCCAGTTCATAAATGAGTATAACACAGTTATTTATTCTTCAACCACACACCAGTGATAAATTTCATAAATAACGCAACCGTTCTTCACCAGCGGGTCTTCAGCGACGATCGCCTTCGCCTCATCCATCGAATCCGCCTCAAACATCAACATACCGCCGCCCCGCCGCGCCCAGTAGCCAGTTTTCGCTCGGTGTCCTTTAGAAATCAACTCTCGGACATAAGCTCTGTGAGCTGGCACGTATTGGTCAAAAACAGGCTTTTCGACAATTCCTTGCTCAATTTTGACAAACCAAGGCATTTTTATTTGGGATTTTAGATTTTATATTTTAGATTGGGAATGGGCGATCAGCAATGGGATCTAGGGCAAATGCTCTATATTCCATTTTGCACCATCCTTTCTCAACTGCGATGTTATCCTATGAACCAGTCAAAACAGCGATTTTTTATTGCCCTAGTGCCGCCTCCCGATATTGAACAGCAGATTACTGAGATTCAACTGTATTTTGTGGCCTCCTACAACAGCCGCGGTGCTTTGAATTCGCCGCCACACATCACGCTGCAACCTCCTTTTGAATGCTTAGCAGACGATGTTCCCAAATTAGAGGAAAGTTTGAAGGAGTTTTCGGCAAATCGGCTGTCAATTCCCGTTACTCTATCCGGTTTTGCTGCTTTCGCGCCCCGCGTCATTTACGCTGATGTTGTCAAATCACCCGAATTGCTGGAGATTCACAAAGATTTGATGAGTTATATGGAGGCAAATTTGGGAATAGTCGATCGAGTTTCTCAAAGTCGCCCATTTGTACCACACATGACAGTAGCCTTTCGCGATTTAACTAAAGAGAATTTTCAAACGGCTTGGTTGGAATTCTCCGGGCGATCGCTCCACTTTGAGTTTACCGCTTCGGCATTAACTTTACTACTTCACGACGGCAGCCGCTGGAACATCAGCAAACAGTTCCCGCTTTCGGCCTAAACTCTCTCTCTTCTTTCTCTTCCTTCGTGTCCTTAGCGTCTTCGCGGTTCGTTTTCCCCAAAAAATCTTGTTAGCAAATTCTGATTAATATCATGTCCTCACTACAAACATTTTTAAACTAAAAGACAAAATAGCCTATCGATCGCCCTTATTCGGAGTTGCAAGTGCCACAGTTCCATAAACCGAAATTCCCGACAGTTTCAATATTTGAATTGCCGACTTAACCGTAGTACCGCTAGTGTAAATATCATCAACTAACAGCACTCGATCGCGCGGGAGGCGACGACGAAAATCTTTCCCCAAACTTAAAGCATTTTTCATTTCCGCTTGCCGCTGCTGTGGCGTCAGAGCGAATAAAGCCTGAGCATTCGTAACAAGTTAGAAGGGAGTATATTTTGTCAATACCTCTTTGTATAGAAATCTAAGTGAATAATAATGA
>NZ_JAUBTF010000107.1:0-12060 GCF_036702355.1 Microcoleus sp. D3_18_C4 | reverse complement strand
CGATCGAATAAGCTTTCATTTTTTCTGCTGATGTACTGAATGTAGTGTACCACATTTACATGGAATTTGCTGTAACTAATAGACATCTCCTAAAAAGCAGGTTTTGAACAGGCACGGTGCCTGTTCCACAAGAATTATGGGAGATGTCTAATAACAACTAACTAATAACTTCCCGAATCAATTGCAAATGTTTGTACAAAGGTGCGATCGTATTGGCGGCGATCGCACCGCTAGCAGCAACAGCCGGCAAACCAATTCCTGGAAATGTCGAATCTCCGCAGCAAAACAGCCCCGCTAAAGGTGTTCTCGGCCCGGGAAACAAGCCGCTACCCGCCCGAATTCCGGGCCCGTAGGAACCGCGATGGCGGCGCAAAAACCGTTCGTGGGTGAGGGGTGTCCCAACTAAGGTGACTTCTGTGCGCGATCGAATATCGGGGATAATTCTCTCTAAGGCTTCCCACATTACCTCGGCGCGCGCCTGTTTTTGCAGCTTGTACTCTTGGCTGGTGCGATCGAGCTTTTGCCACAAATCGTAAGGCTCGTTTCCGGGGGTATATGCGTGAATGACGTGCTTTCCCGGAGGCGCGAGGTCGGGGTCGAGGAGGGAGGGAATCGAGACGAGAACGACGTTCTGAGGGGCGGAAACGCCCATTTCCCAGTCTTTGACAAATATGTAGTGACAAGCCAAGTCCGATCGCACTCCGGCAGCATCTATTCCCAGATGCAGGTGCATGAAGCTGTCGCACTCGGGCGTCGCCTGCCGCTGTTGCCGAAACCTTTGCGGGACAGAGGTTTCAGGCAAAAGTTTCAGTGTATCCCAAACGGAAGCGTTGGAGACGACGGCTTTGTGCGATCGAATAATTTTGCCCGATCGCAGCCGCACGCCGGCAGCCCGGTTGTTTTCGACCAAAACTTCTGCAACGTGGGAATTTAGCAGCAACCGCCCTCCGTGGCGCTCTAAACCGCGTACCAAGGCATTTACCAAAGCTGCACTACCGCCGATCGGATAGTCTAAAACTGCATTGGGGCGATACCAGTCGGCGAACATGAAAGCGACTTCGGCTGCGATCGTTCCGTCGGCGGGAAGTCCAGACAGCAGGAAGCACAACAAATTCAGCCAATTTCGGACAAACGGATCTTTGACATTTTTGTCCATAATTTTGCTGAAAGGGCCTGCAAGTGCGATCGCGTCGCCAGCACTTTGCAGGAAAGCAGGCGCAAATTGGCCGAGGGTAAAAACACTGCCCAAATCGAAGCGCAAAGCCAGGGAGGGCAAGGCTGTGGCAGCTTTGGCGTAGGGTTCCATGATGCGCTGGAGTTGCCGCCATTCGGCGACTGCTGCCGCGCCGCGCAATTGTGCGAGCACTTCAGCAAATTGACTCGCGCCGACGGATGTGTCGAAATCGCCTTCTGGCAAACAGCAACCCCAGGTATCGTAGGTGATGCAGGGGAGTTTTTCGCCGATCGCATTCAAAACTTGCCGCAGCGGATTCGCAGACGGGCTGTAGGATAATCCTGAGTACAGGGAGGGCCCGGAGTCGAAGCTAAATCCGTCGCGTTCAAAACCGTGTGCGGCGCCGCCCGCGATCGAATGGCTTTCGCAAACCACAACATCAAAGCCATAGCGGGCAAGCATTGCAGCGCAACTCAAGCCGCCAATCCCGCTGCCGATGACGATGATTTCTGTGTCTGTGGGGGCGATCGCAACCATGTTTTTCTCCGCTACTTCAGCTAATATTATCAATGTCTTGCAGCTTTAGGACTTACACATTTAACAGATGCGATCGTCCCTAGCCCTCCAAAACACAAGGCGAGTAGGGGGTGGGACAAGAAGCACTCAAAGCCCCCCTTAATCAGGGCGAAGAAACTGTAAAAGTCAACCCCTAATCCCCGATTTTTTGGGGTATTTAGGGGTTTCTCAACTCAGCTACCACCCTTAAAATACAAATCTGTATATTATTAAATGGAAAATCTATCTATTCTAGAACAAGCTGCCACATCTAATTCTCAACCATCTCCCGATGCTGTAGTCGCCGCCCTCCTAGAAGCTGAGAAAAACGCGAAAAAAAATAAAATTCGCTATTCTTTCGAGCAATTAATCGGCAACTGGCAACTCTGCTTTATCACCGGCACCAAAAAGACTCGACAAAAAGCGGGGATTGTGTTGGGTGCGGGACGTTATATTCCTGAGTGGGTTGCAAAAATTCAAATTGCTTATTCGGCAGAACCTGTTGCTGAAGGGGAAGAGAATAGCGAAACCGGCAGGGTGGAGAATTCGGTGCAAGTTGGGGCGATCAGACTAACTCTTTCCGGGCCGACTAAGTTTTTGGTTAATAAAAATATTTTAGCTTTTGATTTTACCAGAATTACCGTGAAATTGTTGGGTAAAACTGTGTATCAAGGATTTATTCGCGGTGGAGAAGCGCGGGAGGCGGAATTTTTTAGTTTGAGTGTGGGGAAGCAGGCATTTTTTGCATATTTTCTGGTAGAAGATGGGATAATTGCGGCTAGGGGAAGGGGCGGCGGATTGGCTTTGTGGGGGAGAGTTTAGAGCAATTGAGGATGCGATCGAGTAATTGTTTTTGATCGCAGCCCCGTATTGGCGAATTCCCAGGGGATAGTTGACCCCAAATACAGTCGAGATTTACTGCCTATGAACCGAGAAGGCTATGTGGCACTCAACTAAGATAGTAGGTTGCAGCTAAGCAAGAAAAGCATTGAATAAATAACCGATACTGATTATGCCAAGAGTCACTAGGCTGATGAAAACAGCTAAAAGTTGAGGGCGAAGAACTTTTTTCAGAATGACCATCTCAGGTAATGAAAGAGCGGTAACAGCCATTGTGAAGGCTAACACAGTTCCGAGGGGCATTCCTTTGTTAACCAGTGCTTCAGTAATTGGCATCACACCAGCAATATTCGCATAGAGTGGCACACCTAAAATAACAGCAATAGGAACGGCTAAGGGGTTGTCAGGTCCTGCTATCTGGGTGACTAAAGTAGTCGGAACATAACCATGAATTCCTGCACCGATCGCAATTCCTAGAACCACATAAAGCCAAACAGATTGCACAATTTGACTAGATTGAAACCATCCCTGTTCAAATCGCTGGTTCCAAGTGAGTTGATTAGATTCAAATTCCTCTGTTTGAGCCTCTAGCGAGCGGGATTTTTGGATTTCCCAAACAAAGGGTTCCACCCATTTTTCTAATTTTAGTAATCCGATCGTATATCCAGCCACGATCGCTAATCCAACGCCGAAGCCGATATAAAGAAGCGTAACCTTCAACCCAAATAATCCCCAGATCAACACCACCGCCACCTCATTGACCATTGGTGCTGAGATCAGATAGGAAAATGTGACTCCTAAAGGAACACCGGCTTCCAAAAATCCGATAAAAAGAGGAACCGCCGAACAGGAGCAAAACGGTGTAATGATCCCCACAAGAGCCGCCAGGATATTCCCCCCGAAGGTGCGCTTGCCTTCTAACCAATGCCGGACTTTTTCTGGTTCTAAAAAGCTTTGAAATGTACCAACAATAAAACTGATTACAATCAGCAATGTTAAAACTTTAGGTACATCGTAAAGGAAAAAATGTAAACTGGCTCCGAGGTGAGATTTTATAGATAAACCCAAGAGGCGAGTCACAATCTGAGTAGCTAACCAGTCGAACGGATAAAACGGATCGAACATGGTTTTTCTCCAATTATTAGAGTTGTAAGAGTCTCTGAATTTCTGCGCTCGTGATCACTTTTCCTTTGCTGACGACTTTGCCGTTGATGGTCAATGCTGGAGTAGACATCACACCGCGTTTAGCGATTTCGATCGGGTCGGTGATGTGCAGGATTTCAGCTTCTAAATTCAAAGCGGCGCTCGCCTCCTTGGCATTAGCTTCCAACTGCTGACATTTTTTACAACCAGATCCTAATATTTCCATATCCACCGCATTCATAACATGGCTCCTTTTTTACTTATGTAATTCTGTTCAGTTATAGGCTCAGGTAGAGCTAAATTTTACAGTCAAGATGCTCTTTGAGCGCGCGCTGCTTCTGGTGATTTTTCAAGAACGAGGCATTGATAAGCTGGGTCGGGATGCTCTAATTTGATTTGACATTGCTTGACCCAAGGCACTAGCTCATCATGCAGCGATCGCAATTGTCGAATATTGACCTCAATTGCCTGAACTTTCTTGTTTAGTCTGTCATAGACGGCTTTACAGGTGAGTAATTGCCCATCTTTCAAAGCTAGAATTTCCTTAATTTCCTCAAGACTTAGCCCTAAATACTTGGCACTAGAAATAAAGGCAAGTCGTTCCATATCCTGCCGGCTAAAAAGGCGATCGTCCGCTTCAGTCCGCTGGGGGAGATGGGATCAATCCAATACGCTTATAAAAATATAGAATAGAGTTTGTGGATTGAGTCCTAAACGACGAGAGACTTCGCATTGGAACATTGGTATTATCTCCATTGCAACCTCTTAAACTAATCATATACCCTATACCTTGGTATAGGGTATAGGGTGAGAAGTTAAGATTTGTTGAAGCTACTGGATTTCAGGGGGCGACAAGCGCCCCCAAACCAAGATTAATCAAGGGTTGTAGAACTCAGACGGGGTGAAGAATATCCCAGCTTATTGACAATAGACTTTTTTCGCCCAAAAACAAACTTTAATTCAGCCTCCAGATTATGGTAAAAAAAACAGTCTTATTATTTCAACAATACCCAGATTAAAATGCTGCCTCAATTCTCCCCAGCCACCTGCAAAAATATTTGAATAAATAGCAACGAATTACATTAAAATTATTAGTGTGCCTCTAGCAAAACCAAAAGCAAGTAAACATAGAAAGGTTAGCAGCAACACTACCTTTACCAATTCAGCAGAATAGTCGTCATCGCCATATACAACGCTTTTTGAAACTGACGCCTGTTAAGTGTGCTTCTGGTTTGGTTTCCCATGATTAAATAAATTATTACTCAACGCATACGCAAGGGAAAACGATTGATTATTGCTTTAGATAGAACCATTGGACAAGCGAATAATATTTTGATGGTCAGTGCGCTTTATCAAAAACGCGCTTTCCCTATGTTTGGGATTTTACTCTCGAAATAACGCCCCTTGGTATCTGCTGACTAATTTCGGAGATTTAGAAACGGCTGTGATTATAAACAAGGCTCGGGAATTGAAGCGATGTTTAAGGAGTGTAAAACTGGTGGTTATAACGAAAAAAGATTCTCAAGCTTCACAGGATAAATTAGTACGTTTAGTCTTGTTGATTGCCATCCGGATGACCACTGCTGGGTTCCAAGGCTAAAAAACAAGTATTTTGGGGAAATCTCCTTATATTTTTCTGCAAAAGGAAGCAGGGAGAACTAAACGAAGACATAGCACTTTTAGGGTCGGTTTGTACGGTCACAATTGGATAGTCGCCTTTCATGAGTGTGAGGAATGGGTAGAAGAATTGGTCACTTCTGTTCGCAATAAGCGCAGATTTTATCAACGGAGATTAAAAGCTCTAACCCTTTTCCAGCAAGCTTTATGGCCCCCTTGTCGCACCCTGAACTACGGGATGCAATATTATCAGTATTAAAAGTAGAGAAATCATCTGTACTGGGGCAGTTCGATCCCAGGGATATTGTAAGAAAAATTAAGTTTACACAAATACTTCTAAAAATATGCCAAGACTGACTTCAGTAACTATTTCTAAGGTGGGGATGTATGGCAGTATCGCATCAACCAATTTGGACCCTATCACCAGAAGATGTATATAAATCCTTTGAAATCAGCGAGAACGGGTTGTCTGATGACGAAGCTTTCGATCGACTCGTAAAATTTGGCACGAATGAGTTGCCAGAACCCGCACATCGCCCTCTGTGGCTAAGATTTACCGATCAGTTAAGGCACTTTATGGCCCTGTTGCTATGGGTGGCAGGGATTTTGGCATTCATTTCGGGAACCCCTCAATTAGGTTGGGCAATCTGGGCGGTGATCGGGATTAATGCTGTATTCAGTTTTTGGCAAGAGTTTCAAGCAGAGCAGGCATTAGCGGCCTTAAAGAATGTATTGCCGATGCAGGTAAAAGTGTATCGGAATGGGGAACTAAAGCAGATTCCGGCAAAGGAACTGGTGCGTGGAGATGTGATGCAGTTGGAAGAGGGCGATCGCGTCTCTGCGGATGCTCGGTTAGTTACTGCCGAAAGCATGTATCTGGATATTTCTGTAATGACTGGCGAATCGCTTCCTGTTGCCCGTAACGCTCATCCGGTGCGGGTGCGCGAAGCTGCATCAATCCGGGCTGGCAAAACGATACCAGCGGGCGAACATCCCTTACAAGAAAAGGTCAATCTGGCGGAAATCCCAAATTTGGTGCTGGCAGGCTCGACGGTTTCGTCAGGAAGGGGCGTGGCTGTGGTGTATGCCACGGGAGCACAAACCGAGTTTGGTCACGTAGCCCATCTCACTGCTGTCGTGAAACGGGAACCTAGCACGTTGGAAGTGCAGGTTGCTGATATTGTGCGGATCATCACTGCGATCGCCCTCGGTATGGGAGTTCTAGTATTTCTGCTGACATACCTGCTGGTGGGGATGGAGCTGAAAGAGAGCTTTATTTTTGGGATCGGGATCATTGTGGCGCTGGTGCCAGAGGGCTTACTGCCGACGGTTACTTTGTCATTGGCGATCGGAGTGCGGCGAATGGTGCGCCGTAATGCTTTGGTGCGTCGTCTTTCGGCTGTGGAAACCCTGAGCGCTACAACGGTGATCTGCACCGACAAAACCGGAACGTTGACTAAAAACGAAATGACGGTGCATTATCTCTGGCTTCCCTGGGAATCTTCGGAGAACAGCCCAAATCCTGCCAGCCAAGAGTCGGCTGTCTCACCACCTCTTAACGGGAAGCAGAAATCTCATCCATCGATGACGCCGACTCTGATTGAAGTGACGGGCGCTGGATACGATCCTACGGCTGGTGAGGTTCAGATTCCCGCGAATTTTGAAGAATCCTGGAAAGTCAATTTGCTGCTTACGGGGGCGGCACTTTGCTCGAATGCACGGTTGATTCACCTGACAGCGCCTAGCCGTTGGCAAGAAATTGGCGATCCAACGGAAGCGGCTCTGCTGGTGGCTGCTGCCAAAGCCGGATTGAATCTGGAAACTTTGCAAAAACAGCTTCCCCGCTTGCGGGAGGTGCCTTTTGATTCTCGTCGCCGGATGATGACGGTGGTGTTGGACTGGCGATCGTCCGCGCTATGGAATAGCGATTTGCCGAACCTGGCTTTTACCAAGGGGGCACCGCTGGAAGTGTTGCGACACTGCACATCTATCTTGCGGAATGGAACTCTCTCCGAACTCACTCAATCCGAATCGAATGAAATAGTTGCGGCCAACGATGATTTAGCCCAGCAGGGCTTTCGGGTTTTGGGGGTGGCGGCGCGCCGTGGGGGGAGTGAAATGTTGGATTTGCGATCGCAAGACTTAGAGCAAAACTTGATTTTTATTGGTCTGGTGGCGATGTTTGACCCGCCCCGTCCAGAGGTAAGAGACGCTCTTGCTCAGTGCCATCAGGCAGGAATTAAGGTGACGATGGTGACGGGTGACTATGGACTGACTGCTGAGGCGATCGCCCGCAAAATTGGATTAGTGACCGATTCTGTACGGGTGGTAACGGGTGAAGGCATGGGGCATCTGTCGGATGCTCAATTGCAACAAATTCTGAAATATCGATCGGGGCTAGTGTTTGCTCGGATGTCTCCTGAGCACAAGCTGCGACTGGTGGAAGCCTATAAAACGATCGGGGATGTAGTTGCGGTGACGGGGGATGGAGTCAATGATGCACCAGCATTAAGGGCTGCCCATATTGGCATCGCGATGGGGATGAATGGCACCGATGTGGCACGAGAAGCCGCCGATATTGTCCTTACCGATGACAACTTTGCGACGATCGTGGTCGCGATCGAGGAGGGGCGAGCCGTGCATCAAAACATCCGCAAATTTATGACCTACATCCTGGCATCAAACCTGCCGGAATTAGTACCATTTCTGTTCATGGTGGCGTTGAAAATTCCTCCTGCACTGGTGATCATGCAGATTCTTGCTATTGATTTAGGAACTGACATAGTGCCTGCATTGGCATTGGGTGCAGAACGGGCAGAAGCCGGAACCATGCAGCAGCCCCCCCGGAAAAAATCGCAACCGCTTCTCGATCGCTCTCTGCTTTTGCGCGCCTATGGCTTCTTGGGATTGCTGGAAGCTGCCCTAGCGATGGCAGCATTTTTTCTGGTGTGGTGGAGTTACGGTTATGACTTGGCAGAATTACAAGCCGCAACCCCAAGCATTCTGTCTCATTCAGCAGATGCCGCTACGATCGCCATATATACTCAAGCCATCACTATGACTCTGGCATCGGTTGTGGCTTGTCAAACGGGCAATGTCTTTGCCTGTCGATCGGAACGTGGATCAATTCTGCGGCTGGGATTCTTTTCTAATCCACAAATCTGGCTCGGAATTGCCATTGAATGGATTTTAGTGGTGATCGTGATCAATAACGAATTGTTGAGTCGCATCTTTTCGACAGCACCTTTAGCACCCTGGCAATGGCTGCTATTGCTGGTGTGTCCACCGATCATTTTAGGAGCAGAAGAACTACGAAAAGTCGTGTTTCCTGGCAAATTGATTCCGAAGCAAAGCCAGAAAGGTAATTAGGTTGAATTTTTTGAACACTTCCTACTCCTAATTGCTGACGATCGCATTTACGGATACAGATACATCTGGAAATGCGATCGGGTTAACTGTTCCGCCTGTTAGTAACTACCGCGCATCGCCAATTAAAATAAACGGCGACCAATAAAACGGATGTCGCTCAATTTGACTCAACTTAGCTTGCCGCAATGCTTCATTTTTACTCATCCCTTTATTGATATTTTGATAAAATTGAACCATCAAATCTTTGGTAGCTGAATCATCAACACTCCACAAACTAGCCATCACAGCTTGTGCGCCCGCACGCTCAAATATATATGCAACTCCCGATATTTCTTCACCGTTAGAATTCGCTTGCATAGCAGTTTGACAAGCGCTTAAGGTGAGGAGTCTGGTGTTTTGCAATCCTAATAACGCGGCATCGCGAATATTGAATTGGCTGTCAGCAAATAGCAGTGTATTTTCCTCCATGCCCAATTTTTGACAGCCTCCCTGTTGGAAACAGCCGTGAGTTGCTAGGTGTAAAAAAGGAAAGCGGGGTGCTTGAGTTTTGAATTGGTCGAGGGTGGCGGCATTGCCGATATAGGCGGAACTTCGCGGCAATAATTGAGCGATATTTCTAACTTCTTCTTCCGAACCGGATAAATTTTGCGGAGCACGGGGGATGGGATTTCCTAATGCTAAGACTCCGCCTTGTAAAGTCGAATTGGGAATTGACCTTGTGGAAATGCGGGTGAGATAGTTGACGGGATATTTCTGGATGAGGAATTCATCAGTTTGTTCGTCATACAGCGTTTCAAAGGGGATGTAGCGCAGTTTGCCCGTAGCGATGATGCTCAATTGTTTGGCGGAAGTAGCTTTAATTTGGTCTTCGATCGGACGAATCAGGATGTCGTAGAGTTTGCTGCCAGTTACGGTGAAGTTAGTGTCGCCAGTATTTTGCAGTTGTTCGCGGTATTGAGTGAGGAGTTTGTCGAATTCTGTGGGGTCGATGGGAATCTTTTTAACACTTAAACTGTCTTTTGTCAAGACAAATAGGGCGACGGTATTGGGAACATTGTTAATATTTGTGAGCAAGACTGGTTGAATGACAACGGTATCTGGTGCGATACTTGCTTTTAGTTGGGCGATGTCTTTGGGTGTGGTTTCAAAGAGTTCGGCGACTTCTGGGAATTGGCTGCGGATTTCTTCTGCTTTGCGGTTGACTTCTGCTTCTAATTCCCGCATTTGTCGGGAGAGATTTTCTGAGAATTTGTCTTCGAGTTGGCGGCGGAGGAATTGGAGTTGTTGATTTTTTTGATTCCACTCGTCAATGGCTTTTTGTGCTTGAGGGTTGGCAACTTTGGCGTCAATTAAGCGGGTGTAGTCGGCGAGATCGGCTGTGGTAGCGATGTTGATCCATTGGAAAGCGCGATCGGCTTGGTTTTGGTCGATGAGGATATCTACAAGTGCAACTGCGCTTCCTCTTTCACCTTCTAAAAATTTTTGTCGATTTTCTCGTTGCAAACCACTCCGCATTTCTAAGGTAATTTGGACGGATTTTTCCCAATTGTCGATCGCTTGAGTCGGCTGCTTCGTATCTCGGTAAACTACACCAATATTACTCAAAGTAGTAGCTTCCCCTGCGCGATTTTTTACTTCCCGTATAATTGGTAAAGCTTGGTTATAGTATTTCAAAGCTTCTTGCGGTTGGGAGATGCTGTTGTACACTGCACCAATATTATTTAAAGTAGTAGCTTCCCCCTCGCGATCGCCCATTGACCGCATAATTGGTAAAGCTTGGTTATAGTATTTCAATGCTTCTTGCGGTTGGGAGATGCTGTTGTACACTGCACCAATATTATTCAAAGTAGTAGCTTCCCCCACGCGATCGCCCACTGACCGCATAAGTGGTAAAGCTTGGTTATAGTATTTCAAAGCTTCTTGCATTTGGGAGATGCTGTTGTACGCTAAACCGATATTATTCAAAGTAGCAGCTTCCCCAGAGCGATTGTTCACTTCCCGCACAATTGGTAAAGCTTGGTTATAGTATTTCAATGCTTCTTGCGGTTGGGAGATGCTGTTGTACGCTGCACCAATATTGTTCAAAGTGGTAGCTTCCACAGAGCGATCGCTCACTTCCCGCGTAATTGGTAAAGCTTGCTTATAGTATTTCAAAGCTTCTTGCGGTCGTCCGATACTGTTGTACACTGCACCAATATTGTTCAAAGTGGTAGCTTCCACAGAGCGATCGTCCACTTCCCGCCGAATCGGTAAAGCTTGGTTAAAGTATTTCAAAGCTTCTTGTGGTTGAGAG
This sequence comes from Microcoleus sp. D3_18_C4, assembly GCF_036702355.1. Classification (NCBI taxonomy): domain Bacteria; kingdom Bacillati; phylum Cyanobacteriota; class Cyanophyceae; order Oscillatoriales; family Microcoleaceae; genus Microcoleus; species Microcoleus sp. D3_18_C4. Next base: position 1,069 of record NZ_JAUBTF010000107.1, on the reverse strand, counting down.
ATGCTGTCGTACACTCTACCGAAATTATTTTTAATAGTAGCCACACCTGCGCGCTCGCCCATTGACCGCTTAATTGGTAAAGCTTGGTTAAAGTATTTCAAAGCTTCTTGCGGTTGTGAGATGCTGTTGTAGACTAAACCAATATTATTCAAAGTAGCAGCTTCCCCAGAGCTATCGCCCACTGACCGCAGAATTGGTAAAGCTTGGTTAAAGTATTTCAAAGCTTCTTGCGGTTGGGAAATGCTGTCGTACACTCTACCGATATTACTCAAAGTAACAGCTTCCCCCGCGCGATCGCCCACTGACCGCGTAATTGGCAAAGCTTGGTTATAGTATTTCAATGCTTCTTGGGGTTGAGAAATGCTGCCGTAAACTCCACCAATATTATTCAAAGTAGTAGCTTCTAGTGAGCGATCGCCTACTTCCCGCCAAATTGGTAAAGCTTGGTTAAAGTATTTCAATGCTTCTTGGGGTTGTCCAATGCTGTCGTAGTTAAAACCAATATCATTGAGTGCTAAGCCTTCGAGTGTTCTATCTTTAAGTTGTCGTGCAAGAGCTAGAGCCTGCTGCAATGTTTCTATTGCCTGTTGCGCTTGTCCTCGCTGTTGCTGTTGCCCTGCTTGCTGGACAAGTCTCTTTATTTCTTCAACCTGTAAATTTTGACTTTGCCCCCAACTAGGTTGCACCATCAGCGGCACAGTCAGAGGAGTCAAACACACACCCAAAGCCAAAACACTGATAATAATTCGTTTCATATTTTTCATAATTCACCAAATTCGATTAATAGGATAGGCATCAAACGCAGAATCTTTACTTAATATAGGTATCCCTTCCACCATTGCTTGTGCAATGAGCAAGCGATCGAAGGGATCTTTATGATGAAAAGGCATGGTCACGATCGCATTCAGATGATCTAAATTGATATTCAGGAGATTAAAGTCTTCCAAACTCAGTTTTTGCGCGATATACTCCTGAAAAGGCACACTCAAATTGTAACCGTTCAGGGGGTGCGCCTGCGGCGCACCACCCCAAGAGGAGTTGTAAAGAATTTGGGGAGAAAGGCGGGCGT
>NZ_JAUBTF010000106.1:0-12495 GCF_036702355.1 Microcoleus sp. D3_18_C4 | reverse complement strand
TTTCGGCTCCGAGTTAACAATTTTTCTTAATTTTACATCATCTTGCATTTGTCTCACATTTATTTGAAATTACTATACATCTCAATCCGACCGCTATTTTTTGTTCTGGTAATCTTTCGGCCAAAGCTTCGACCATTTCTACTTCTTCTAAGCAGTCCAAATTGACTATGGAACCAGCCAAAATAGCTTTTTCCAGGTCTTCTTGTTGCTTCAGTGGGCCATTGAAAATGATTCTAGTTGGCGGTACGCCGATCGCGATCGCTAAATCATACTCCATTTGGGAAACAACTTCGGCATATCCTCCCATAGAATGCACGGTTTGGCATAGCTTGGGAATGTAATTAGTTTTGTAAGAATAACCTAGGTTGGTATTGGGATAAATTGAGCTAAAACCCTGAAGAAATTCTTTATAGTTATTTTCAAAGTGTCTAATATCCAAAATGAAAAAAGAATCGCCATATTCTTTTTCTAACTTATGAAGTGTTTGCCAAGAGAGTGCCATTTTTCCATCCTTATACTGCTAAACATTGAGCGGACAACGACGCGCTTTTACTTTTGTCGGAGGCGTCAGATGCACTTCAAATTCTCCCACCAGTTTATATTGTATAACGCACCCTACTAATTATTGTCAATTATTTCCCGTGAAATCTTCAACTGTGGCATGATTAGCTTGGCTGATACCTTCTTTTTTAACTACTTTCCATACCGTCAGGAAAAGTATTTTCAGGTCAAGCCACAAACTCCAATTATCCACATACCAAACATCAAGTTTGAATTTTTGTTGCCAAGAAATGGTATTGCGCCCGTTAATTTGTGCCCACCCTGTAATTCCCGGCATCACGTCATGCCGGCGTGCTTGTTCGGGACTGTAGCGCTCTAGGTATTCTACCATTAAAGGACGCGGCCCCACAAAACTCATATCACCCTTAAGAACGTTCCAAAGTTGGGGTAGTTCATCTAAACTGGTTTTCCGCAGAAATTGACCGATCGCTGTCAGGCGTTCTTCATCACTTAAAAGATTGCCATTCGAGTCGCGATCGCTCGTCATCGTGCGAAACTTGTAGAATTGAAAAACTTCGCCGTTTTGGCCCGGCCGCGGTTGCGTAAAGACAATTGGGCTACCCATGCGAATGTAAATGGCGATCGCCACTATTAGTATCGCGGGAGAGAAAACCAAAAGGGCGATCCCGGCTACTAATCTATCTAATATTGATTTCAATAACCTACTAATCTTTTTGAGGTTATTTTCTTGCTTAAAAGAGGAATTCATCCACAACGCTCCTGGCTAAAATGACCTTTTCCTGCTAGTTAAATCAATTCAACGATTTTTTTGATTCTACCGATGTCGTTCAATATCTCCTGAGTATTATTGTATCTTTTTTTGGGATCGTGTTCTATTGCTTTCTCGATTATATTGGCAAACTCGTCTGAAACTCCCTTCGCATATTTACGCCAGTTTATTTTTTCTGTCTTCTCATTGTACATCGCCTTATCTCTTGGAAACTTACCCGTTAATAGAAATACAAAGCTTTTCCCCAAGGCAAAAATATCTGTCTGGGGCGTGCAATAATGTCTATTTTGTTCTGGGGCCGTATATCCATCTGTTTCATCGCCCTTACCCAATAAAAGCATAGCGCTATAAATCGTAATAGCATAAGTCTTATAGAACAAATTTATGCGGATAGCTGCGCCAAAATCAATCAACACGAACTGTCCGTTATCCTTCCGCATAATATTGTGTGGCTTGATATCCCGATGCAAATATTTTTGCTCGTGAACCACTTTTAAAATACTTGTAATTTTTTCCAACCATTCTAAACCCTGTTCGGCCGAAATTGGTTGATTTTTTTCCACCCACTCTTCTAAATTACAACCATCTATCTTTTCCATTACTATGCAGTGCAATCGTTCTCCTTCATTCAGTTCATATTGAAAATAGCTGTCACATTTAGGAATACCCGGATGATCGAAATGACTTAATACCTTTACTTCTTGCCGGAACAATTGGATAGCTCTCCTATCTTTACCATGAATCTGATTGAGAACTTTTAAAATTTTTGTTTTTCCTCGGTCTTCTACTTCGTAAACGTTACCAAATCCCCGATTGATTCGGATTATGCTTGTGACCCTATAGCGATTTTGTAACATTAAGTCACTGCCACAATTAGGACATTTTCGCCCTGCGTATTCCACTGGTTGATGTGAAGCAATGCAATTTGGATTGATACAAATAATCATTGTTAGTTGGCTAATGTCCTGATAGTTTTCACTTTGAGTTTCCTCAAACCTCCTGATATAAAGCTTCGTATTGCTTGAGGATTTCTGGGACGCTATAAGCTATCATCTTTTCCCGCGCCTGCTTACCCATCTGTTTGGCATCTTCTGGATTATCCAAAATCCATTCCATTGCTTTGGCCATTCCCTTGACATCTCCTAATTTAACTAACAAGCCATTTCCCTCTACTAATAAATCGCGGGTGCCGCGAATCTCTGTACCAATAACAGGAACTTCCATGCACAAAGATTCCATCACACAATTAGGAAGACCTTCTTGGTCGGAAGCAATCAGAGTAGCTACAGAGGCACGCATCAAAACGGGAATATCTCGTCGCAATCCCAAAAAATGCACTTGCTTTTGAATTCCCAACTCGGATGCGAGTTGCTGCATTTCCTGTAAAATTCGGCCATGGCCGGCAAAAGCTAAGTGAACTTGAGGCCGTTCTAGTTGAGCTAATGCCTTTAAAATATCCCAAGGACGCTTGCGAGGAATAAATTCAGCCACTGATAAAAACACAGAGTTTTCCGGTGCCAATCCCAACTCTTGACGTACTCGCATTATCTCAGCTTCAGAAATAGCATGGGGATTAAAGCGATCAATATTTAATCCAGTTCCGGGAATGTAATGGACTCGTTCGGCAGCAATCAAACCATAACGTTTTGCCGCTGCTTCATCTTGCCGATTAACCACTACTAGATAGTCCGTCCAAGGCCCTGCAATCTTTTCCAGTCCCAAGAATATCGCATTTTTATGCGGTGCCCCTCCTTCGTAGAAGTGAAAACCTTGGGCTGTGTAGATTACTTTTACTTTTCCCTGCTTTCTCCAATTATTGAGAGCGTAGCGGGTAACAAAAGCAGCTACAGGCGTAGAAACATTTACTAAGTCGTATTGCTCTTGCAAAAATGCCTGCCGAACTTGTGCGGGAGCAGTAATCAAATTTTTGGGCTCCAGGGGATTGCGCGACCATTCAACATCCCAAACGCGATCGAACAATTGTGAGTATTCTTTGCTAGTGGAAAGTTCTTTCGCCATTGCATCTACCTGCCAGCCTTGCCCGCGCAAATGCTTGGTCAAAGGCAGAAAAAAGTCAAGGGTTTCCGGGATAGTAGTAACAATTAAAAGTTTCTTCATATTTTTTGTTTCTCTTTCAACCATCCTTCTGTTTGCTCTCGCACGTAGCGATAAAATATGAGCCGCTGCTGGCGGAGAACTTCATCGGTATACTCTTTGGCTTTCTCCAAGTTACGGGCAGACATCCGCGCCATGCGATCGGGATCTGTTACTACCTCCCGAATTTTACTCGCTAAGGCTGCTACATCACCGGGCGACACCATATCTTCATCAGGCAGTAATTCGGGAATGCCACCGACGGTAGAGCCAATACAAGGCAAAGCTCTTGCCATTGCTTCTACCATTGCTCTGGGCAAGCCTTCTTGGTATGAGGGGAGAATGAAAAGGTGGGCGCGATCAAGCTGGGCGCGTACTGCATCCCCAGATGGCAACTGACCGAGGAAAGAAACTCGCTTTCCCAAGCCCAATGCTTTGGCTTCTTCTTCCAGTTCTGCTCTGTATTGGCCATCGCCAACCATAATTAATTCAATATTGAGCCCCTCCTGCATACAGATTGCCACAGCTTCAATCAAAATATTGGGAGCTTTATATAGTTGGGCTAAGGAACCTACAAACAGGAGCGTAAAAATTCCTGTTTCCCCGCGCAGGGGACGGGGTGCAGCCACGAGCGAATCTTCTAAAATTTCTACATCCGATACACCAATCGATAAATTGGGGCAAGGATATCGTTTTTGTAAAGCTTCTTTGGTCACATAGGCAGCAGCACAGGCTTCTTGACATTCCCGCCGCAAACCTCTGGGAAACCACCAACGAAAAATAGGGCGCAAGGGATGCTTGATAGAACCGGGCGCAAACACATCATAAGGGTCTGCCACAATTTCCACACCGTAAGGATGTCTTTCTTTACACAACATCGGTTGGATGCAGGAAGCAATTTGGGAACTCAGCCTTAAAATCACCGCATCATCTGGGCTAACAGCATTTCTGGCCGCCTGTTTGACTTCTCGCGCCTTGCGGAGATACTGCCAAGGGCCGATGTAGTATGGAATGGGGGCAAAGGAAACTCCCTCGCCGTCTGCGCGTTGCCAATCTGAAGGCACGCTGGGTACATCGCGGGTACGGGCTACTACGCTGACGCGATCGAATACTTCTAAGTAGCGCGTCCAGAAGCTATAGGGAAAGGTTGTTTGCGTCCACACTTTTCCATCGGGCGTGCGATCGAATCGATATTCAAGAGTTACAATAACTTTCATCTAAAACCTCATCTCCTGTAGCTCAGTCACTCCAACCATCGAATTAATATACAGCCGATTCCCGGTTTATCAAGTACACTCTTCACCAATTGGTAAACCAGTTTCGACTCAATTGAGTCTACCACGTCTCCGTGGAATATGCTGTATTTAGCCTTTCAGTCTATAAACTTGAACTTCCACTGGTTTAATTAAACCACTGAGTTTGCCGTTTTTGAAACTCATACTGGCCGGAGAATCTGTAAACATTGGGTTTGCTTGGATGATATTTTTCGGCAATTCAATTGTGACCTCCGAGTCGCGATCGAAAGAAGTATTAATAACAACTGCTAAAGCTTCTTTTCCGGACTGCCAAATTCCAGTCAATATGTTATTATCCCCCGATTTAAGGTTTTTCAAATTACCATTTAGTACGAAGGAATTAATTGCTTTTATTTCGGGCACTAAGTCTTTCATTTTTTCCCACAACTCAGGTTGGGCTGCGGGTAAATTCCAAACAGAGTCGTGATAAGTATAATAAATAATTCCCTTGGCACCAGCCAAAATTGCTTGATAAGTCATATTTCGCACTTCTTCAAAGGTTGGTGCCCGCGTACCTTGTTTGTATTTGGGATTTTCTGGTTCTTCTACTGCCCAATCGAATGTTTGTAAATTAGCATAAACTGCTTTATGACTAATTTTTTTTACATATTCTCTTGTAAACAAAATTTTACGATAAGCAATAGATAGTTCCCTTCCCTTTCCAAAAATAAGGGGATATGCTTGCATGGCAATTATATCCGAACAATTGGTAAAATGTTCAATTTTTCTTGAGCCACCACTCACGTAGGTAACATGATTGGGAGCTATGGTTTTTGCCTGGTAGTGAGATGCTAACACATCATTTGGAGTAAACTTACCTCTATCGACATCATCGGCTATACTCCAACCCAGCACGGCTGGTTTATTTTTAAATTGCTTGACTAAATTTACTAAACCAATCTTATTCTGCTCGGTTAAAACGTAAACACCGAGCCGCCCCGCTTCGTCGAGAAATTCGCCATAATCCTTGAGGTTTGTAGCCGAAGCGTGAATGGTGTTGAATCCAGCAGCCGCCATGTCCTTTAAAGCATCTATTCGCTCTTTAGCTGTTGTTCTCCATGAAACATGATAAAACCCAAACGGAAAGAAAGGTTTATTATTAACCATCGTAGTACCATCGGAGCGGATCTCAACTTTAATGTTTTGGTTGGTGGCGTGATTAAATATATTGCTGGCGCTACAAGATAAGGGTGAATCGATAATACCCCAACCAATGAAACAAAAAATGATAGATATTATAAATAATCCCCCAAATAAAACTATTTTATAAAATTTGTATTGCTTTTTAATCCAAATAATCATTTTTCATTTTCTCCCTTTGGGCTAATATCATTCTTCGAGGATTTGGGTGATTTTCCGCCAGTAGCATTTAAAGCTAGGGCACCAAAAAAGTAAATCCACCACATAGTATTAAGTTGCGGCCCTTTAAAGATAAAGAAATCAAAAAACATGGAAACTCCCGAAGCAAAGATTCCGCAGTTAAAAATGGGAAATTCTGCCCCCCAGAGATTGCCAAGCAAAAGTCTCCCCAAAATTCCCCACAAAAACAAAAAATAGAACAGCCCAGGGATTCCTAGTTCGACAATTAGTAAAAGAAAAGTTGAGTGCGGGTGGTACAATATTTGAGCATAGGGGTTCCAAACCAAATCGAAATACTGATCGGTCTCGCGAGCGCCCTCAACGTCTGGAATGTACCACGGCCAATAAGAACCGTAACCGGAACCAAAAAAGTTAATACTATCATCTCTATTTTGAATGATTTGCAAAGATGCGGAATAGGTATTACCTCTTGTATCATCTTCTAAAGATTGCAGTCGATCGGTTTTGGCTTTAGAAAAAAATAGTAGCCCAGCTAGGGTTGTAATAACAAGCATTAATGAGAGCGCTATCATTGCCTGTTTTTTATTTTTTAGAAATAATATTACTAGCAGGAAAAACAAGAAAAAAACTAACAAACCAGCCCGCGAACCCATGCCGAATAAAGTCAACATCAAAGAAAACAAAACACCTGCCTTAAGTATCCTATCTTTGGGGCTTTTAAGAATCTCTTGTAGGGAAAAAGCCAGAGCAGGTACGATCAGAAAATATCCGGTACTAGCTTCATACAAAGGGCCTTTAACTCGCTTGATTCCAAATTCGCTAGCAGTGTCATCACCTTCACCGCCCAACCCCAAAGATAAGAAAGAGGTGGCTGAGTAAAGCAAACTCACAGCGGCGATATATACTGTAAATGACCAAAGAAATTGATGTATGGCTTCGGGTGACCTTTTATTGATAACGTTATAGCCCAATAAAAATGCCGATGCAGCTACAATCAGAGTGTATAGCATAGGCAATAAATCACGATTGTGCAGACCGCTCCATTCGCAAGACAGAGCAGCGTAACCCAATAAAAAAATCATTACTAGCGGTAAGTAATAATGCCAACCTTTGGAGCAGTATTTGATAGGACGATTATTAATAGCTGGCACTAAGAGGTAGAAAAAAGCAACTGCTATATTGATGATGTCTCTCAAGTTGATCGGGATTGATTCAATTTCCAGCCAGGGAACTTTAGTTGACGGTAAAAGCGACCACATAACCAAAGTGAACCAAAACGGCGCTCTGATCAGAAAGGGACTTAAACGATTGATATCAACGGCTCGTTGCCGGGAAGTTAGCTTCATAGACTTCTGCCAATTTTTTGAGACCGATCGGAATATTGAAAGGGCTATTTTCGACGCTAGCTAAGGCATCTGTTTGGTTAAAGCCCGATGTCGTATCTGGTGCTGCTAGAATGGTTTCTGCCCAGGTGGAAGGAGATTGTGACAAAGAAAGTCTTTGTACTAAAGGTTTTATAACATCTGCTTCTTCTGGTACTACATCTGAGAAAACACAAGGCAAACCTGCTGCTTGTGCCTCGATTAAGACCAAGCCCAAACCTTCGTAAAGGGATGGCAAGACAAATGTATCCATCGCCCCAAGCATCAATCGGGGTACATCCGATCGCAGTCCTGCAAAGATGACATATTTATCTAAGCCCATTTCGATCGCTTTCTGCTGAATCTGGGGACGCAGAGATCCATCACCCACCAGTAAAAGTCGTAGATTTGGTTGTTTTTGGGCTATCGATGCTGCGATTTCCAGTAAAAATAAATGGTTCTTTTGTTCTTCAAATCTACCGACATGACCGATGACAAAGGCATCCGCAGGAATTCCTAATTTAGACCGAATAGAGAAGCGATCGACGCCATCGCGAAATGGAGCGAGATCGACACCACAATAAAGAATCTGGCAACGGGGATCTCTTGCCCAGCCCGAACCAAACAAGGAAACTGCGGCTAAACGACTAGCTGCCAAACCAATTGTTTTATAGCGGGCTATCCACCATTTCGTTAAAGCTATATATAAGCGCCGAGATAATCCGGCTTTGGTTTCCAGGGAAGAAGTATCGTTATGGCTGTGGGCAATGCGAATGGGCACGCCCGCCTGTTTTGCCAAGCGGAGAACATAACCGCTAAAGTTATGAACGTGACTGTGTACGATGTCGTAAGGGCCATATTCCCTGACAAGACGTTGGAAATTGTGATCGTACAGTCTGGGTTGGAATGGATCGAGACAGGGGATAATCCGACTGCCCAAGGCGCGAACTTCCTCATCGTAAGCGCAGGGTTCTGTTGTATGGACTAGAAAGTCCATTTGAAAGCGATCGCGATCGATGTTTCGCAAAACGTGCATCAGCCAAGTTTCAATCCCCCCTCGGTTCATGCCACCTACAACATGGAGTATTCGGATGGAAGGCTTATCAAATAACATCTTCTGCTGATTTTTTCCTAATGTTTTGCGATTTTGTTGATGGCATGAATAAGCACTGCCAAGCAACTGACAATTTGGATAACAGATCCCAAGATCAGCGATATCGCTGCCCCCCGCAGTCCCTGAGTGGGAATTAACCACAGACAAATTAGGGCTGAACTAGCTGTCACCACCATAAACAAAGGCATTTGGACACGGAAGTACCGCGCTGCGGTTATACCGTAGCCCAGAAAGTATGATAAGTAATTAATCCCCGCTGCTACCATCAGCAACACGAACACATCCACTTGCTGAGCATACTCAGGATCATAGAGAAGGGTGAGGATCGGTCGCCCAGCTACCACCGCCACCACCACACCTGCACTACCCAGCCCGAGCGCAATTCCCACTAACTTGAGGAGCAACGTGCGGAAACTTTTACTATTGCCTGCTGCGTAGTATTTCGCAAGTCGGGGACTGACTGACTGTGCCAGGGCACTAATCACCATTTGACCTGCCACTATTAGATAGGACAAGGCGCTGAAAATGCCCAGTTGATGTGCGCCTAAATAATGCTCGATAAAATAGCGAGGAATATTAATGTTTAGGGAGATCAGCATCATTACGAAACCTAGCGGCAGAGATAGCCATAGCAACTTGGTTAAGGTTTTGAGATGCCAGCGCCGTAGCAACTTATTTTTTGGTTGGGATATGGGGTTTTCATCTGTATTTGGCAACTGTTGAGGGGAATTCGAGAGTTCGTCCTCCTCCCCTTGTCTTTCCGTCTCGATTTCATCCGCAGGCGGGGCATTGAGCAACAATATACCGCTGGGGATGTCGTAGCTGACCAAAACGAAAGCCCAGGCAATCGCCAATCCCACTGAGCCTACGAAGACGCTGCCTGTCAGGTATACTCCGGCACCTAACATTAACAGGGACAGGGTGCCTCTGAGCATCAAGGACAGGGAAATGCGATCCATTCGTTCGTGGTGTTGGAGCAGTCCGTAAAATATATCGCTGATCGACTCGAATGCTTTGGCGAAAGCGAGCGCGACGACAACCAGCAATATATCCCAGCTATATCCAGAACTGATGGTAATTACGAAGATGATTAGAAATGCAAGCGCAGTGCCGATCAGCCGCAGACTCAGATAATCGCTAAACAAATACTCTTTTCTGGCATCGGTTGCCTGGATCGATCGCAGTTGCAGATTTGTCAGCATGAATACAGGTGCTGTCACGGCAAGACCCAAGGTAAATTTACCCACCATTTCAGGACTGCCCAATTTAGCAAGCACCACCAACATCCCCCACTGGGAAGCCGCATAAACGAGATTGCCAGTGAAAGTCCAGGAAAAATTCCGGCGTAATGTTAGTGGTTTCAACTGTTGCATTAGTAACTAATTACCTGCTTGCTAATTGGTGAATTCCCAATCGTGTATTTTCCATTTCAAAGTTATTCACAAATGCCCCATTAACTTTTAACAGCCATAGCCCCCATCAATTTTTCTACCTTATAGCCTTCTACAGGCTTAGAGAAAAAGTATCCCTGTCCGTAGACGCACTTCATAGATTTTAGCTGAGCTATTTGCCAGCTTGTTTCTACTCCTGTGGCAATCATGCCCATACCTAACTCTTGAGTTATGGCAATAATTTTGTTAAAAATTTCTAAGTTGGGGTTGCTAGCATCAAGCCCGCTGACTAGAGAGCAATCTAGCTTCAAACTGTCAAATTTCCCATACTTCAGCCGCGTCAATTGGTAGAGCTGAGTTAATGATACATCACTAAGACCACAGTGGTCGATTTGTACTTGCACACCTAAAGTTTTAAGTTTGAGAAAAACAGACCCAGCCAACTCGGAATTTTCCGTCACAACATATTCAGGAATTTCTAACCTCAAACTCGGAGCATCAAGATTTGTTTCTTTCAACATTTTGGCAATCGTCTCGATTAAGTCTGCTTGGAAAAACTGTTTGCTAGTCAGATTCACGCTGACTGTGAGGGGAGTATTAACGCCAAATTCCGACTGCCAAACCCGCATCTGGCTGCAAGCTTGCCGCAGGACCCACTCGCCAATAGGAACAATCAAGCCCGTTTCTTCTGCCGCTGGTAGGAATTCGTCTGGCCAAAGCAAACCTCGATTCGGGTGCTGCCAGCGCAACAGCGCTTCAAAACTACTAATCTTATTAGTTTCCAGGCAGACGATCGGCTGATAGTAAATCCGAAACTCCTCATTGGCAAGAGCCACCCGCAAATCATTCTCTAACTGCACAGATGCTGCACTGCTAATTTTTGCTGGAGCGGTTGTTTCTGTGGCTGTATTTGCGGGCAAATTGGCTGTTGAATATCCGGGTACGTACTCAGGCACTAACTGCTGTAACATTGAGACTATTAAATTGGTATCATTGCGATCGCCCGCTTGACAAAGGGCTTCTACTTCCTGATCAATATTTTCTTTCACTAGGCGGCTGGCATTGCCAAGACTGAGAATTTTTTCGTGTTTAGTGCGGTTGTATTTCTCGCCCGGAATAAACAGTTCTTCAAACAATTTTTCTCCCGGTCGCAGCCCTGTAAACGCGATTTCTATGTCTTTGCCCACTTCATATCCTGAGAGCCGAATCAAATCCTTTGCCAAATCAACAATTCTGACTGGTTCTCCCATCTCAAGCATGAAAACTTCCCCGCCATTGCCGATCACTGCTGCCTGCAAAACCAGTTGAACTGCTTCGGGAATTGTCATGAAATAGCGAGTGATATCTGGATGAGTAATTGTGATCGGCCCGCCCTCAGCAATTTGTCGTTTGAAAGTAGGTACGACGCTACCGCGGCTGCCAAGAACATTACCGAAACGAACCACTACAAAGGGGTTTTGGCTTTTTTGGGCTGCTTGCAGCACCAGCATTTCGGCAACTCTTTTGCTAGCTCCCATAATGCTAGTTGGATTCACCGCTTTGTCGGTGGAAATCATCACAAATTGTTCCACATTGTATTTCAATGCCAGATCCAGCAGATTTTTCGTCCCCCGCACATTATTAGTAATCGCTTCCGGCGGGTTTAATTCCATCATGGGTACGTGTTTGTGAGCTGCCGCATGAAAAATGATGTCTGGTCTCACTGTTAGAAAAACGTACTCTAAGCGATCACGAAAGCGAATATCGGCCATAAAGGCTGTCACGCGAGTAATATCTGTTTGGGTTTTGCTTGTCTTTTTGAGTTCTGACAGGACTTTTCCTAATTCTTGTTGAATGTTGAATACAGAATTTTCTCCGTGTCCGACGATGATGATTTCCGCAGGCTCGCACTTTAATATTTGGCGACAAAGTTCGCTGCCGATGGAGCCACCCGCACCGGTAATTAGAACTTTCTTGCCTCCAATCAATCCCAAGACTTTCTGGGTATCGGTTTGGATGGGGGCGCGGCGGAGCAAGTCCTCAATCTGTACTTCTCTGAGGCTACCTAAACTGACGCGACCTTTGATGATTTCATTGAGGCCGGGGAGGGTGCTGGTTGGAATTCCAATTGACTGACAAATTTCTACGATTTCCCTAATCTCTTTTCCCGGAGCTGAGGGGATGGCAATTATGACTTTGCCGATATTTAGCGATCGAACTACTTCCGGAATGTTACAGCGATTGCCGACTACAGTCAGTCTGCCAATCTGCTTGGAGATTTTTTTGGGGTCGTCGTCAATGAAAGCGATTGGATCGAGCCCTACCTCTGGGCTCCTCTGCATCGTTTGCATTAGAGATGTGCCTGCACTGCCCGCACCGACTATCAGGACCCGATCGCGTTGCTGAACTTTCCACGGTTTTTGGTACCATCTTTCGAGGGATGGAATGCTGAAACGAAGGGCTGCAACTAACAAAAAGCTGATGATAGCGTCTAGTAGCGGCAGCGATCGTGGCAGATTTGCGATCGGCGAATTATTTAGCTGGTAAAGTTGTTGGAACAAGATAATTTCCACTGCTAGTACAGCTCGGCGTAAGTAGACAGACTATATTTGTGGTAGAATAACATAGTTAGTTTAGACCAGTTTCGGTA
>NZ_JAUBTF010000105.1:0-13081 GCF_036702355.1 Microcoleus sp. D3_18_C4 | reverse complement strand
CAAACGGCTCTCCAACATATTGATACTTAAACTCCTCTTGGGGTGGTGCGCCACAGGCGCACCCCCTGAACGGTTACTATTTTGGGGTAGGGAAACCGCACTGCCGCGTCCTCCGTTACTATTTTGGGGTACCGTTTCAAGCCCTGCCGGACTAAAGGTATGACTTTTATGAACTAAAGTAATGAATTTTATGAATTGACCTTACAAGAAATCTATTGAATGATTGTAATCAATAGCTGTTAGGTAGGAATTATATTATGAACAAACGGCAGTTAAAACAAATACTTTATTTATTCACCACCTTATTGACCATATTTATAGTCACACTAACTCAGGTAGCCGCCCAACAACTACCCTTCTACTGGGAGAATATTAATGTCCTAATCGACGTTCAGACCAACGGAGATATGTTAGTCACTGAAACGCAAAAATATGTGTTCACCGGTGACTACAACACCGAACGATATCGCTATATTCCTTTAGGCAAAGTCGATGAAATCAAAGATGTGACAGTTGCCGAAAATAATCAAAAAATCGCCAGTACGACCGGGATTGAAAACAATCAACTTTGGATTCGCTGGCAACATCAATTAAAAGCGCCAGAATCACATACTTTTGTTATCAAATATCGGGTAGTAGGTGGATTGCAGCTAGATGGTCAGGATACTCAAGTTTATTGGAAAGCCATTTCATCAGGTCGCAAAGCCCCAATTAATGCCGCAAAAGTTAGAGTAAAATTACCAGAAGCTTTGTCAGGTAAAGTTCTGTTTTTTAGGAATTTTGGTACGCCAGCCATTCCTCGCAAACTAGATGCTAAAACATTTGAATTTGTGGCAAGTCAGCCTGTTCAACCCCAGCAAGAATTAGAAGTGCAGATTGCATTTCCCCAGCAAATTCTTAATGTACCTCAACCTCGCTGGCAACAAACTGGCAATCAATCTCAATCTTCTTCGGAAGAACAAGTCTTTTTGGACTCTGAGCCTTTTGTAATGTCTTTTATCCTGATTTGGGTATCTGCACTCATTGTAGTGATTGTATTAATAATTATCACCAATGCAATCAATAATCGACGCTGCCCTCAGTGCAAAACGCTCAATCTCAAACGGACTTATAACGTTTTGTTGAGTCCTACATATACCAGTGCAGGAGAGCAGGAAGTTACCTGCAACTGTCAACACTGCTCTTACTATCACAAGTATAAAGAAGTAATGCCAAGCATGAGCGATGGCGGTGGCGGTGGCGGTGGCGGTGGCGGTGGTGGCGGTGGCGGTGGTGGCGGTGGTGGCGGTGGTGGTGGCGGTGGTGGTGGTGGTGGTGGTTAATATCAACTGGACTTACGCATCATAGCCAAAGAAACCGGGTTTTTACTTAATCTGTGGGTTGTAACGAAGTATTGTCGAAAAAAACCCGGTTTCTGAGCACCCGCGCGTCCAGGACTATTGTTGATAATTTTCGTATTCTCGTTAGTTTAGCGCGCAGGATTTGCATAAGGGCGATCGTACTTTTTTACAGATTGTACGATCGGTTTTAAATATTGGATGGAAATTTTAGTCACTCATTTTGAGATGAACCGATCGCATTTCATGCACAATCATATTCCAAATATGACTTTTATGAATACAATTAATGACTTTAATGAATTGACTTCAACAGAAATTTATTCAATACTGATTGTAGTTAACAACTTTTCAGTACATTTGAGCTTAAAACAGGTTAAAAACTATGACTAAATCACGTTGGCTTCGCAAACTTTTACCATTAACAGTATCTTTCGCAACCGCGATCGCAGCAGCAGGCGCTTTTGCCCCACCAACTTCCGCTCAAAGCAATCCGCCACCCCAAGCCCAGGAAGTTCAACCAGCCCAAGCAGAAGGATTTAGCATTCCGATTTGGATCTATCCCGTAGGAGCAATTTTCCTAATTTTCATCTTTATACCGAAGATTGGCTGGACTTTGGGATTAATTGCGATCGGCGAACGAGAAGTGGGAATTGTTGTCAAGAAATTTTCCCGCAAAAATTTGCCATCCAGTAGATTGATTGCTCTCGATGGCGAAGGAGGTTTGCAAGCAGATACCCTTCCTCCCGGCTGGCATTTTGGTTATTTTCCCTGGCAATATAGCATTCGCAAAGAACCAGTTGTTGTCGTTCCTCAAGATGAAATCGGTTTAATTATTGCCAATGACGGAGCCACCATTCCTCCCGATCGCATTTTAGGCAAAGTCGTCGATTGCGACAATTTTCAAAATGCTCGAAAGTTTCTCACTGACGGTGGAGAAAAAGGACGGCAACTAGCCATCATCACCACTGGTACTTATCGGATTAATACTGCAGTATTTGAGGTAATTACTTCTGCAAATGCCACTGCAAAGGGTATGCAGCCGTCGGAATTTCAACTATACAAACTTGCTCCCGATCGCGTGGGAATTGCGAACGTGCTAGACGGGATTCCGATTGATGAAGGTGAAATTGCCGGACCGATAATTCCCGGTCACGACAATTTCCAAAAAGCGCAATCTTTCATCAAAGGTGGCGGGCGCAGGGGCTTGCAAGAACAGGTAATTTTATCTGGTTCTTGGAACCTCAATCCCTGGTTTGTGCAAGTAGAACAGGTAAAAATGACGGAAGTGCCGATCGGCTATGTAGGGGTAGTAATTTCCTATGTGGGAAAATCGCACCAAGATGTAAGTGGCGCCGCTTTTACCCACGGCAATCTTGTCAATAAAGGCGATAAAGGTGTGTGGGTAGAACCGCTTTACCCAGGCAAACATCCCATCAATACAAAAGTGATGAAAGTAGAACTTGTTCCCACTACGGATGTTGTTTTAAACTTCACATCGCGGTTCAGCGGAGAACACGGCTACGACTCCAAGTTAAGTGCTTTGAAATTGCTTTCTTTTGACGGATTCACCTTTGAGTTAGAAGTTTTTCAGATCATTCATGTCGGTACTTTGGATGCACCGAGAGTCATTTCGCGCCAAGGTTCGATGCAAAATCTAATCGACCAAGTGCTGCGTCCAATTGTGGGCAATTATTTTCGCAATTCTTCTCAAGAATATACAATACTCGATTTTCTAATCGCGCGCAGCGAACGCCAAGCAGAGGCTGCAGAACACGTTCGTCAAGCCCTGCGGGCCTATGATGTGCAGGCTGTTGACACGCTGATCGGTTTGATTTCGCCGCCAGGAGAGTTAATGCAAACATTGACCGATCGCAAAATTGCTCAGGAACAAGAAAAAACTTACGAAGTGCAGCGCATTTCAGAGTCGCAGCGTCAAGAATTGGTGCGCGCAACTGCGATCGCAAACATTCAAAATCAGGTGGTGGCGGCAGAACAAGGGGTGAAAATTGCCCAACTGAGTGCAACTGCTGCGATCGAACACGCTAGTGGTGAAGCAGAAGGGATTCGCCTCATGGGACAAGCAAAAGCGGATGCTTATCAAGTTGGTGTCAACGCTTTGGGTACGCAGAGTTACACCCTGTTGCAACTGATGCAAGCGGTTTCGGATGGTAGCGTTCGCGTTGTTCCCGATGTCACAGTGAATGGTAACGGCGGTAGTGGGGGTTTGCTGGACGGTTTGATGGCAATGTTGCTGCGGAATGAAACCAGTAAAAATGGAGAAAATGGAGCACATTCACCTGTAATTAATGTCAAAAAATCTAAGTCTATTGTTGTGGAAACTGTGGCAGAATCACCAGTTGCAAATGTGCATTCGGTGAAGTCGCCAAAATCGTCGGGATCTCCTACTGATTCACTTGCTAAGTCTGAGGTTGTTGCTAAGACTGATATTGCTGTGATAATTGCTGAATTGTCGCCGGAGTCTCCTACTCATTCAGTTGCTAAGTCTGAGGATGTTGCTGAGGATGATATTGATTCGGCATTTGGTGAATTGTTCGATAGTTGAGTTTTGCAATTTGAAGAAAGGACGCTCGTCCTCTCTTCAAGCTTTTTGTTAATTATAAAACGTGACATTATAGACAATTAGATGTAAAAGATGATACATAGAGTTGGACAAAAATCCATGAATTCACCAAAGTTTATCGCAATTACTTGTTCTACGATCCTAGCATTATCTGGAAATGCACTGTCTGCGATCGCACCAGAAACGCGATCGGGAAACAGCCCATTTCCCTGAAACTCTTGTGGGGGTGGGCATCCTGCCCGCCCCAAAGATAGAAATATGACTTTTATGAACTTAATTAATGAATTTAATGAATTGACTTTCACTTGGGCTTGTTTGATTATGTTAATAACATTAGCTGCAAATTAATTAAATATGAAATCATGAAAGAAACATCAGACAAGCTGGAACTGCGAGAGACGGCGGGATTTTGGATGAATCTATTCGTTGGGGGTAGTTTTTTGGCATTTGGTTTGCCTTTTGGTTGGTATTCCGGCAGTGTTTTCCTTTATTTATTTGCTGTAATTGGTTTGATGTTGGTGATATTCTCACAGATTGAGAGCGTTACATTTGATAAAAATCTCGGTCATCTGACTTTCAAGTGGGAACAACCACTCATTTTCAAAATCAAAGTGGTCAAACACCTGATTCAAGATATTTCAGGTGTGGAAATACAGAAGATTGAGGATAGTGAGAGTATTAAGTATCGTGTATGTCTGGTGCTGGAGTCAGGCAAGCGGTCTGTGCCTTTAACTTCATACTTCAGCACTGGTTTGGGAGACAAGCATAAAAAAGCCGAAGTCATTGCGACATTTCTGAATATCAAAAATTACGGTCTCGAAGGCTTTCCCAGACAACAAAATTCTAGCGAAGAACTTCAATGGGAGACTATAGAGGAGGAGATTGTTCACTGGGAAAGTGCAATTAGAAGTGACTCCAATGATGCTGATGCTCACATCAGATTGGCATCGGCTTTGCTTAACCAAGACCAAATAAAAAACAAACAACAAGCAATAAGCCACCTAAAACAGGCAGAGGCTATTTTCAAAACTAAAGGCTATGACGAGGAAGCAATGCAGGTTTTCCAACTTTGGGGCGCGCTCTATTGGGGACTTCTGGGAAAGTGAGGTTTAGATGGAATTTTCTCTTCCCAGGCTCTGCTGGGAATACTTACCCCGAGGTTCGGCCTCCAAACACTATCAAAATAAGGAGAAAAAATCATGTATCAAGATACTAACAAAAGAAACAGCCCGCCGCCCATTGTTTTTATTATTGTACTCGGCTTAATTGGGTTTGGCGCATACAAGTTCCTTCCCGGTTTATTGAATGCCAAAAGTTCAAATACATCTACACCGACAACGAGCGCATCGGGAGCGATCGCAAGTCGCATCAGTTTAGGAAATCGGCTATTGGTGACATCCCAAACAACAGCAGAAAAAAAAGCCGGCGTTGAAGCTTTTGTCAATGGAGATTACCAAGCAGCCGTCAAAAAATTTCAGGATTCGCTGCAACAAAATCGCAACGATCCCGAAACGATTATTTATTTGAATAATGCCATTATTTATTTGAATAAGACCCCAGCCAGCAATGGTTCCCCCTTAAAAATTGCTGTCAGTGTCCCCATTGGTAGCAACCCTAATGTCGCCCAAGAAATCCTTCGAGGTGTCGCCCAAGCTCAGGATGAAATCAATACTAGCGGTGGCATCAACGGCGCCAAACTGCAAGTAGAAATTGTCAACGATGACAACAGTCCAGAAGTGGTCAGAGAAGTTGCAAAGACATTGGCACAAGATTCGAGTATACTAGCAGTAATTGGACACAATGCTAGCAACGCATCTCTCGAAGCTGCTCCGATATATCAGCAAGAAAAACTGGTAATGGTTACACCGACGAGCTTTGCCAATAATCTCTCAGGATTTGGCAGCTACATCTTTCGGACAGTACCCAATATTAGCTTAATGGCAGCTCCCTTAGCAGAATATGCAGTGAAAACAGCAAGCCAAACTAATATTGCCGTTTGTTATGATTCCCAAGCACCGGATAACATATCATTTAAAGATGAATTTGTTGCCTCTCTTACTGCTGCTGGCGGCAAATTAGTTCCCACCGTTTGCGACTTTTCGCTTCCTTCTTTTAATGCGGAAAATGCCCTGGCCGATGCTGTCAGCAAAGGTGCACAAGGATTGATGGTAGCGCCCCACATCGATCGCATTGACCGTGCCATCTCTCTAGCTCGCATCAATCGAGGCAAATTGCCACTCTACGGCAGCACTACGCTCTACACCTTTCAAACTTTAAAAGACGGACAAAAAGACGTTGACGGGCTTGTTTTGCCCGTTCCCTGGCATCCTGAAACTAATCCCGGTAGCCGTTTCCCAGAAAATTCCCGCCAGCGTTGGGGAGGAATTGTGAATTGGCGAACAGCAACGAGTTTTGACGCGACTCAAGCTGTGATCGCTGGCTTGCGGCAAAGCAATACGCGGGAAGGATTGCAACAAGCACTCAGAAATGCGAGTTTTTCGACAGCAGGATCGAGCGAGGATGTGAAGTTTTTGCCCACGGGCGATCGGGCTGGTAAGCCGATTTTAGTGCAAGTTAAACAAGGAGGAAGC
This sequence comes from Microcoleus sp. D3_18_C4, assembly GCF_036702355.1. Lineage (NCBI taxonomy): Bacteria > Bacillati > Cyanobacteriota > Cyanophyceae > Oscillatoriales > Microcoleaceae > Microcoleus > Microcoleus sp. D3_18_C4. The sequence goes on along the minus strand of NZ_JAUBTF010000105.1, from coordinate 6,569 downwards.
ACTGGCTATAACTTTGTCCCGCTGCGGTAAGTTTGTTAAGTGCGATCGCACGGGCGGGCTCTTCGGCCCAACCCCTACTCCCCACAAGAAAATTCAATCTTTGTGGAACAGGCATCTTGCCTGTTCTTGATGCCAAACTCACGCCCCACAAGAAAATTCCCTCTTTGTGAAACAGGCATCTTGCCTGTTTCTTAGCATGATTAAAATCTACTTTTCTGTTTAACTAGCAGGATTTTTAAGATAAAATGAAATGAGTAGATTAAAGGAGAGCGTTGTGTATGATCGCGCCAGTTGAAACCAAAACCTACACCGCTGAGGAATATCTAGAATTAGAAATCAATTCTCAGGATCGGCATGAATTTATCAATGGGGAGATTGTTCTGATGGCTGGCGGCACACCGGATCACAATGAAATTACCACTAATTTAGTTGTTGCGCTGAAACTGGCGTTAAAAGGGAAACCATATCGGACTTTCAGTTCGGATCAGCGGCTTTGGGTTCCGCAGCTTAATAATTATACTTACCCGGATGTGATGGTGGTAGCGCGCCCGATCGAACTGCAATCTGGACGGACGGATACAATTACGAATCCGCTGCTCATTGCTGAGGTGCTGTCTAAAGGTACTAGAGCTTACGATCGAGATGAAAAGTTTGCTGCTTATCGCACTATTCCTAGTTTTAAGGAATATTTATTAATCGACCAATATCGGCTACAGGTGGAGCAATATTCTAAAACAGATGCGAATAAGTGGATTTTTTCGGAATATAGCTGTATGGGCGATAGGCTGACTTTAACCTCTATTCCTGTGGAGATTTCGCTGGCAGATTTGTATGAAAATATTGAGTTTGGTGAATAGGCGGACGCTTTTTTGTCAAATATCCCCAATAGTGGTAATATTCCCGTATATCGATCGGCTCTGATGGAGAACAGCCATCAGACGCAAGGGGGAAAGTTCGGTGCGAATCCGGCGCTGTCCCGCAACTGTAATGAGATCGTTGGATCTCTGAGTCAGGATGCCCGCCGATTTGTTTACAATCATGTTTTTCATCTGCGAGGTATGGATGATGGTGAGTTTATTATTTTTTTTATTATTGGATTGGGGTTTTTTAACCGCAGATATCAGCAGATAAACACAGATGAACGCTGATGTAATTCGATTTGTGTTCTGAAGGGTATCTTATTTTAAGGGAAATGAAAAGAAATGCGAGTTGAAGATAGTGTTTGGCAGGGTAGTTTTGGCTACTGGCAAAACTTGTTTATTCACCAAAATATTTTGCCGATCGGGCATACTGCTTGGAATGGTTTTTTGCATCGAGGACGAGGCTTGGTTGCTTGCAAAATCAATACTCCCATTAATGGCTCGGTGAATTGGAGTGTAGATACTATAAAGTACGATTTGCAATTTATTTCCGACTTGGAGGCAACCGTTTATTTACAGCAACTAGAAATAGAGGAAAATACTGTTTCCAATCTGCTGCAAATCATTGCTAGTTATGAACCCAAGGAAGCAATTATTTTTTTGTCGATCGCCAACGGTCACATTGATATCAATTTGTTGCAAAAGTTGGCAATTTCTCCTGTTGAGTGCTATGAACAAGTATGCAAGCGCTGGGAAGAATTTCAACTCTGCCCTAAATCCTAAAACTTACTAAAATTTCCGAATGCCGCAGCCAAAATCAATCGAAATTTCCAAAGTAACTCGCTACCAAAATGCAGCGCTTAATTACTATTTGGGCCTGACAGATTCGCCCTACCTTCACTACGGCTATTGGGAAACCCTACCTGTGCCCGCTGACGAACTAACGATCGCACGATTGCGCCTCGCTCAGCAAGCTTATACTGTAAAACTGTTGGATGCTATCCCCAAAGGCACTCATACGATACTCGATGTGGGCTGCGGGATTGGCGGCAATGCGGCTTATTTGCTCGATCGAGGTTTTGCAGTGGAAGGGCTCGCACCCGATCCGTTCCAACAACAGCGCTTTCTTAAGTGTACGGGCGATCGGGCAATCTTCCACCTCACGAGGTTTGAAGACTTCAAAGCAACCCATTTCTACGATCTTATTCTCTTTAGCGAAAGTAGCCAGTATATGTCGGCTGTTGATATTGCTAACGGTGCCGCCAAAATCCTCAATCAGGGTGGCTACGTTTTGCTGGCTGATATGCTACGATCTGATGCTAATTATAAAGAGGGAATGTTCTCTAATTGTCATGTTGTTACGGAACTTCATGCAGCATTAAAGCAGGCTGGATTCACTTTAGTAAAAACTGAGGATATTTCCGCCCATATTTTGCCAACAATCGATTTGTATGTCGATACTTTCCGCAGGTATGGACTGAATACAATGATCTATGTTGCCGATTTGATTGCGATTACAGTTCCCCCCGTCCACAAATTCCTGCGCTGGATATTTCGTCGCTGGTTCAAGAAGCTGGTGGTTGAAGGATTGGAGGCGGGTCAACTTTTTGAGCAGCATTTGTGTTATGAAATTCAACTTTGGCAGTTGTCAAAATCTGATCAAGGCTGATACAAATACAATGGAAATCGGTAATCGCTAATTGGTAATCATTCATCGGTAATCGGTAATTGGAGGCATAGCCTCCGGGTATTTATTCCCAGGCAGAGCCTGGGAACAAGGCTAGAAAAAATAACAAATAACACATATGTCTGAATGGATTCTCGAATTCGCTGGCACTTCCTACTCCTATCCCTGCGGTTCGCGAGTGGCAATTCAGGGTTTAAATCTCAAAGTCCCCGCTGGCAAACGGTGCGGGCTGATCGGTCAAAATGGCTGTGGCAAAACCACCTTTTTTCTGTTAGCAAATGGCTTGTATCAACCGCAACAGGGAATCATTAGCTGGCAAGGTGAACCCTTTAGCTACGATCGCAAATCTTTGATGCAACTGCGCCAACAAATCGGACTCGTCTTTCAAAATCCCGAACATCAATTAGTAGCTTCGACGGTAGAAGAAGATATTTCCTATGGATTGTACAATTTAGGCTTGAGAGAATCCGAAATTGCTCAACAGGTGCAACAGGCGATCGAGCAATTCGATCTAAGCGAACTCACCCGCGAACCAATTCACAATCTCAGTTTGGGCCAGAAAAAGCGGGTTTCCATCGCCGATATCATGGTTCTCAAGCCCAAACTGCTGCTGCTAGATGAACCTACCGCCTATCTCGATCCGCGTCACACCCGACAACTGATCGGTTTACTTCAACAAATTCACAGCGCTGGAACCACTATCCTTTTAGCAAGTCACGACCTCGATTTCATCTACCGCTGGGCTGATTGGGTGTTTGTAATGGATCGAGGAAAATTGATTTTAGAAGGAACACCGGAAACCGTTTTTGCTCAGCGGGATGTGTTGGAACAATTGCAGCTTGGCGTACCACTGGCGATCGAGCTAATGGAGCAAATAAGGGCGATCGTTGAGAGAGATGGTAGCTCAAAAGTAAAGACTTTTGAGCAGTGGCAACAACAGATTTTACAAGCGCGCCGGCTGCTTTAAAGATTAAGCAGTTGTGTCATCGGCCGGGACAGGAACTTCATAGCGCAACTCCGCGAAGGCATCTCCATAAACCTTCGCGGATAAAAGTCTTAGCGGGGGTGTTGTGATCGTGCGCGGTAGCAACGGTGCTCCGCTACCAAGTGTCACCGATGCAATTGACACAATTACCTCATCAAGCAACCCACGATCGTAAAATTGACCGACCAGATCGCCACCTCCTACAAGCCAAATATTCTTGTTTCCTGCCGCCGCGATCATCTCTTGATGGACAGGTAAGACATCCCCTTTCACAAATCGAATATCTGCACCCTCGATCGCAGGCATAGTCCGAGAGGTAAATACCCAAGCCGGTTGTTCATAAGGCCATGCTTGGGGATGATCGGCACCTTCATCCATCTGATGGGTCAGAATCCATTCATAAGTAGTTGCTCCCATTGCTACTGCCCCTACTTCGCGGAGGAAATTAGGATAGCTGTCTCCCGCCTCGCCGAACTGAAACAACCAATCGAGAGAGTTGTGTGAATCAGCAATAAAACCATCTAAGCTGGCGGAGGTGTAATATTGAGTTTTCATTAAAAGTAACCTCTAAAATGCCTTTACGGATTAAAAGACAAAACGCCTTCTATTGTAGAGCGTTCAAGCGTACCTTGTCTATAATTTAAAAAAGTGAAAGATAGCGATCGCACTCTTCACCTTCATTTCCCGTTATTTGGTGAGGAGATGAACGGGTGATGAGGTGCGATCATCACCCTAATGGCTAGCAGCTTGGTGTATTGGTGGCGATCGAGCTTATGGAGCAAATCAGGCCGATGTTTCCCCCAGACGATCGCTCAAAAATCCCCGCTTTCGAGCAATGGCAACAACAAATTTTACAAGCACGTCGGCTGCTTTAACGAGACTTAGACAATTGATAATTGGCGTTGCTGATTCACGGTATGAATTACGTTTTCGCTTGAAGTTACAAAACTCACCCTCAAGCGGGCTTATAGCAATTGGGAAATCTTGAATTCATACCTGTATCCAGCAACGCCCCCCGTGGAGGGAAGTTCAGATTACACATTACCAATTAGCCAAAATTGATTTAGGAAAAAGGCGATCGCCCCACTGCCGATCGGCACAGTCAGATTGTCAATTCCCAGCTTGGAAACCGACTCCAAAGTAGCAGCAACTAAAGCTACAACAGCCGACACAGCCCAAGTTTGCCAAACTGCGCCTTGAACCGCCAGCAAAATCAAACTGCTAACAGCAAAACTCACCAAATACATAGTTGCAGAACCTTCCCAACTCTTCTTAATTCCCCCAACTCGATAAATATGTTTGCCGTATTTCTGGCCGATGACAGCAGCCAATCCGTCGCCCCAAGTCATGACTAAAATGCCCAAAGCAGCGTATTCCTGATGTTGCAGTGGCCAAAACCAAGCTACCAGAACGCTGATACTAACAGCATAGAAAAAAGTTCCCCAACTGTGCCGATTGATACTGTTAAGACTGGGCAAAATCGGAACTTGGTAAGAAATTAGGGCGATCGCACCTGCTAAAATTCCCGCCGAAATCCCCACCCAACCTGGTATTTGCAGCCACCACGCTAGCAAAATCACATTTCCAGTACCGATGTGAACCACCTTCCGCGATACCTCAGCATCCACAGAAGTAAAGCGATTTAAGCCCTCAGCTACCAGTAAAATCAAACCCAGCCAGACTCCCACGAGGGAAATTTGCAGCCACACAGTCGGAATTTCAGAAAATATAGACACGATATTTAGGAAACACTTATTTACATCAGGCACTATTTACTACTTTACAGTCCTGGACGCATAACCTCTATATGTAGGGTGCGTTGTGCATGAGTCTTACCGCGATAATTTGCGCGTCAAACCACTTGTTACGTAAGTCCTGATACATAAGTATCTCATTGCGACCGAAGGGAAGCAATCGCTTCCATTGATGACAGCTTTGCATTTTGAACGTGGGGCGATCGCTATTTAGGCCAAAAAATGTGCGATCGCCTGTTATAATTTGCAGCATCACAAACTTAAACTTCCAATAAACTTTATTGCTATGCAGTATGTCTTAATTATTCATGAAGTAGAAAATTATGAAGCTTGGAAACAGGTATTCGATCGTGCTGAAAGCATCCGAAAAGAAGCTGGCGAGCGCTCCTATCAAGTCTTGAAGTATGACAATGAACCCAACAAAATCGTTCATTTCTCCGCGTGGACATCAACAACAGATGCAAGAGCGTTCTTTGAGTCGCCTGCACTGGTTAAAATTAGAGAGGAAGCGGGAGTTAAAGCTCCTGAATTTATTTATCTAGACCAATTAGAGTCAGGAGTATTGTGAAAGACGTATTTGTATAATGTAAGTTGTTCAAACTAGATGGTTAAGTTTTGAGTATGTACGACGGTAGCTACTACCAGCTAATGGCCGAGTACAATTGCTGGATGAACCAAAAAATATATTCTGTATGCTCGGCAATTCCTGATGAACAGCGCAAACAGGATATGGGTGCTTTTTTCAAGTCGATTCATGGCACTTTGAATCACTTACTGTATGGTGACAAAGCATGGATGGGGCGTTTCACTCTTCACCCATTTTCTGTTACCGTTATCGGTCAAGAACTTTATGCTGAATTTGAGGTTTTGAGAGCAGAACGGGAGACAACCGATCGGCAAATTATAGAATGGTCTAGACACCTTAATTCTGACTGGTTGAGTCAACCGTTTGAGTACACAAGCAATGTAGATGGTAAATGCCGCGTGCTACCGACTTGGGTTCTGGTGACACATATGTTCAATCATCAAACTCACCATAGAGGGCAAATTACCACACTGCTCAAACAACTTGGTTACGACCCAGGCGTTACAGATATTCCGTGGCTACCCGCTATATCAATCGGATAATTTCTGCACGCACGAGCGAGATGATTGTTGACTGTTGACTGTTGGCTGTTGGCTGTTGACTAAAATTATGCTTTCGGGCTGGGGGGGTAACAACCAGCCTGAAACCCATACCTTTGTAAGGATTGAGCCAATGTGTGCTAAAAAAAAATAGGCAG
>NZ_JAUBTF010000104.1:0-13499 GCF_036702355.1 Microcoleus sp. D3_18_C4 | reverse complement strand
TCCGGGCACATCTTTAGATCAACTCATCTGTGCCTACTGCGCTCAATAGTGTCTCTTTTTTATTTGAAATGACTATATATAATGCAGCCAAAACCTATTCTACTCAACTCAAAGCCGGAGAAGGTTATTTAAAGTTAAATCCAGTCATTGCTTTAACCATCACCGACTTTATCTTATTTGAAAATACTACCAAACTAATCTCTAACTTTGAATTCACAGAAACAGAAGAGAAATTCGTCTATCCCAACTGCGAGTTAAAATTAGTGTTTGTCGAGTTACCGAAATTCAAAAAAGAATTGAATGAACTCGAAACTCTGCCGGAAAAATGGATTTATTTTATGAACAATGCGCCCTCTTTAGAAGCAGTACCAGAGACATTGGGATCTATTGAAGAGATTAATACCGCGCTGGGAATTGCCAACCGAGCAAATTTGACCCTCGACGAATTGAATGATGTAGACAAGCGAGAAATGTTTATCCAAGACCAAATCGGGTCTGTGATGAAGGGGATAGAAATTGGTCTACAACAGGGAATCGAACAGGGAATACAACAAGGAATCGAACAGGGAATTGAAAGGGGGAAAATTGAGGGGGAAATAGGATTAATTATGCGTCTCCTCGTGCGGCGGGTGGGTGATGTTACACCGGAAGTTCAAACTCGCATCCAGGGGTTATCTGCGGAACAGTTAGATGATTTGGGAGAGGCTTTGTTGGATTTTAGGAGTCAAGAGGATTTGATTGCGTGGTTGGATTCGGCGGGATGAACTGAGGAGTTAAACAGAGAGTCAGGGATTTTTAACTGGGATTTGGTAGAATTACCAATCTCTGCATTCATTTAAACTTTAGTATCTGCGGGAACTTCACTTTGTAGCAGTATCCAACCTAACAGCGCTAAAATAAGACCGAGGATGAGAAATCCTAAATCCCAAGCTAACTCGTTGATACCGGGTTTGACGTGGTGGATTCCCAAAATTTGATGGTCAACAATGCCTTCTACAAAGTCAAACAATCCAGCACCAATTAATATTGAACCGAAAAAAGTTTGAGTTGACAAAGGAACATCTTTGCGCTTCACCGCACCCCACAAACAGAAGATTCCCGCCACTGTTACCAACCAATCCGCAGCGTGAAACAGTCCATCTCCAAGGGTATTTAATTCTAAACCGGCAACAGTAGCATCGGTTTTAACGCTGCTAAACATATGGTGCCACTGGAGGAGTTGGTGCAGCACAATGCCGTCAAAAAAGCCGGATTGACCGATACCGAGGAGAATTCCTGCGATAATTAGAGGTCGGCGGTTGTTAGCTGCGGTGGTTGGTACGTTTGTACGATCGTCCAATGGAAAACCTCCGATGCTTTAAATGCTGAGCCTGGGTCTGTGAAGGGATTTGCCAGTACATTTTTTAGTTTTGCTGGGGAGGAGGGGCGATCGCATCATCCGCGAGAGAGATTTCTGGAGTGAAGTGCGATCCTCTTCGAGGGCTTCGCTAACGCGGGTTGATTTTTGATGGATGATGGGAAGTGCGATCGATCTTTTTAAACAAATTATCCCCCTCTAACTTACCCAACGCGAAAAGATTGCCCCATCGCTTGAAATTCTTGAGTCTCTTCCCGCTGCAATTGCTGTCTAATTTTGGCAAATTTCCTAACTGTTTCCACAGAGTAGAACCGTTCTCCACAGCTTAGGCACACTTCAGCGGATACTTTTAAGATAGCAGTATGCTTGCCGCCCCGTAAAAGTTTATCAACTTCTTTGATAACTATTTCACCGCCGCAAATTGGGCATTTTTCTACAGATAGCATTGTTAATTTCTCCTATGCAAACACTGCTTCTACGGCTTTCGGCAATGCTATCGGCACGAAATATGCGACTGGATACAAATAATCTTCGCCGGATTCATCAATAACTCGGATAAATTGATGTTCCGCAGCGCGATTATCGGGTATGATTCGATAAATTTTTCGCACTTCCAAGGATGCTTGATAGTCTTGATTATTAATGCAAACTACAAATTGTGTTTCTAAGTTATGGGGATTCATGACTCCTCCTATAAAATATATTTGATTTTGATTTCTTTTTTTCCAATGCCGTGTGCTTCGTACCAATGTAGCTCAGCTTCGCAGGCTGTACCATCAGTCAGGCTAATTGTGGCTATGCCTTTGAGTTTTCTCCAACGTCCATTACCATAATTTTTCTGCAAACGTTCCACTTCCCGAATTGATTTATCTACTGCTATTGTTTCAATATTAGTAATGTTTCCTATAATTTGAAAGTTCATTCGACATCAAACATTATGTTAACAATTAGTATCACTGGTAGCCTTTTAGCCCAGTCCGGTCAGTGCCAGGTATCGGAAACGTAGAACTGGCGTGGCTTCGTGGTTTTTGCCTTTGTAATAAATCTTTATGAAAACCTGAAACGCTTAGATGTTACAGTCTACAAGTCTCGACGCGAGAGAAGAGAACGCCCCACAACAAGCCCCCCACCAACCACCCCATCAGTTAACTTTCCCTTCACACACGGGAGGTGTCCTATAGGTGCTTTGGTGTTGAATTTTAGATCATTATAGTGCAACCATTTACTACTATTCACACGCCAACCTACCCGATCGCCAAAAGCTGCCCAAATTTTCCGATCATATTCTCTGCTTCCCCCCAGACTTTCATAGATGCGTTTCTGCACCGAAAAGCCGAAACGTCCGTTACTGTATTTTACCCAAAGTTGGTCAATAGTTCGTAAGTCTTCACAGGGGAATCGATCGATATCTTCACCCCTCAGCCAGTTATCTTTTGTTCTCCCCGCTACTTCCAGCATTTTTATTGCCGTTTCCCCATCCGCCTCTTGCCATTTTCCGCTAGCCAACAGCCGATCGAGTTGACGATAATCAACTCCTTTTGCTGAAATCAATTTTACAGGTTGTGGCGCTGGCTGCGGGCTAGGAATCGTTGGCGAAACACCCCCTCTTTGCCCCCGATTGCCGGGGGATTGGGGAAGCATAGCCAACCATTTTTCCACCGACTGAGGACGCTTTGTCTCATCCATTTCCATCCCTTTCATAATTGCTCGATGCACCGCATCGCTAATATTAGGATTAATCTGAAACGGCGGCTTTAAAGGATGATTTAAAGGCCTCAAGAATGCAGCAGTTGGTTGTGTTCTCGTTAGCAGATAGTATAGCGTTGCCGCCAGAGCATAAACATCTGTGTACTCAGCAAATCTGCCCATTTCCCCGTACTGTTCGGGAGGCGCAAAACCATGTGTTAATCCAACAGTCATTTGCTGAGTGCGATCGGGAATAAAACCCCGTGCCAAACCAAAGTCAATCAAAACTGCATCAAAATTGTCGCGTACCATAATGTTTTGTGGCTTGATATCCCGATGTAGCAAACCTTTTTCGTGAACTACTATTACCGCTTCTGCCACTTGGCGGATGTAGTTTAAAGCTTCGGTTTCCCACAGGAAACCGCGCTTTTCTACCAAATTCCACAAATCTTTCCCTGCCACATATTCCATCGCAATACAAGGCAAATCACCATGAATGAAATAGTTGTCTATTTGCACAATATTGGGATGTTTGCACAAAGATAGCAGTAGCGCCTCATCCCGGAATTTGTCCCGAAACCAGGCAAAATTTGGATCTCTCAATAAGTCGTCTTTCAGCGTTTTGATGACAACCCGCTGCCTGTTTTGCGCCTTCTGTGCTAGGTACGTGACCCCAAAGCCGCCCTCACCTAACTTGCCTTCAATGATATACCGATCGCCATTTAACCGCTGCCCCGGTGTCCAAACCATTCCCCTCACCGCCAACCAATATTAATTTTTATCTCGGCCTAGCCTGTATTTTAACTGTATTTTTTAAGTTGGGTTTAGTTCCACGGGCCCAACTTAAGTTCGCCTTCCCGGTGATGGTTGGCTTTTAGTTCGATCGCCCTTTTGCGACATAATTCGATCGACAAATTCGCCACAATCTCATTAAGAATCATAAATCGTAAAACCTGTTTGTCCAAACAGACCCTTTCTATGGCAACCTGAAAAACAGCAGACACATTTTTATAGACCTTAGTAACAGAACACTCGCAACCAGTTATGCAAACTCTGCCGAATCCCACTAAAACCCCCACCACCGAACCAACCTTCGACACCACCATCAAACGCCGCAAAACCCGGCCAGTCAAAGTCGGTAGCGTCACCATCGGCGGCGGCAACCCCGTCGTCGTACAATCGATGATTAACGAAGACACCCTCGACATCGACGGTTCAGTCGCCGGAATTCGGCGCTTGCACGAGATAGGCTGCGAAATCGTCCGCGTCACCGTGCCCAGCATGGCCCACGCTAAAGCTTTAGCCGAAATCAAGCAAAAACTGCACGCCACCTACCAACCCGTGCCCCTCGTCGCCGATGTCCACCACAACGGCATGAAAATTGCCCTCGAAGTCGCCAAACACGTAGACAAAGTGAGAATCAATCCCGGACTTTACGTGTTCGAGAAGCCGAAAGCAGACAGAAGCGAATACACCGACAGCGAATTCGCCGAAATTGGCGAAAAAATCCGCGAAACCCTAGAACCTCTGGTGGTTTCCCTGCGCGACCAAGACAAAGCCTTGCGAATCGGCGTCAATCACGGTTCCCTCGCCGAACGGATGCTTTTTACCTACGGCGACACGCCCGAAGGCATGGTAGAATCGGCCCTGGAATTCATCAAAATTTGCGAATCCCTCGACTTCCGCAACATCGTGATTTCCCTCAAAGCCTCCCGCGCGCCGGTGATGGTTGCTGCTTACCGCTTGATGGTGCACCGGATGGACGAACTCGGCATGGATTACCCGCTGCATTTGGGCGTCACGGAAGCAGGAGACGGCGAATACGGCCGCATCAAATCCACCGCAGGCCTCGCACCTTTGTTAGCTGACGGTATCGGTGACACCATCCGCGTCTCGCTGACAGAGGCCCCAGAAAAGGAGATTCCCGTTTGCTACAGCATTCTGCAAGCCTTGGGACTGCGGAAAACGATGGTTGAGTATGTCGCTTGTCCTTCCTGCGGTCGCACTTTGTTTAATTTAGAGGAAGTGTTACACAAAGTGAGAGAGGCGACGAAACATCTCACGGGTTTGGATATAGCAGTAATGGGCTGTATTGTCAATGGCCCGGGAGAAATGGCTGATGCTGATTACGGCTACGTCGGGAAGCAACCGGGTTATATCTCGCTGTACCGGGGCCGGGAAGAAATTAAGAAAGTCCCGGAAGACCGAGGCGTGGCAGAATTGATTGACTTGATTAAATCGGACGATCGCTGGGTCGATCCTTAATTGCTCTCGTTAGCGCAGCCCTCGGAGAGGATCGCCCCTAATGCGTGTTTTAAACCCGGAGAGCCCCCTAACCCCCCTTAGTAAGGGGGGGACAAGAGCGATCTAAGTCTTTGTTAAGGGGGGACAGGTGAGGTTAAAGTCCCCCTTCTTAAGGGGGATTTAGGGGGATCTAGGCTTCGATACAAACGAGAAAGACAGAGGGTTTCACTCTTAAGTTGATACCGCAGAACTCGGCAAAGTTAAATAATATATGTACGCCAACTACGACCGAGCCTTGGCTGTGTTAGATTGAGCGTAATTATTCTGAACTCTTTTCCTCCCGCGCGTCACACAAATGGTTATAACAAAACGAGGGCTTGTTCTAAGTGCAGCAGCGGTGGTACTCACTGCCGTAACTCTTGCAAACACTGGTTGCAGTTCTAAATCTCTGGCTTCTTTTAGGGGAAGCCCTAAAGAGTTGGTTGATGAAGTTTGGCAAATTATTGACAAAAGTTATGTTGATGGCACTTTTAACCAGGTTGACTGGAAAGCGGTGCGGAATGATTATTTGAACCGGACTTATACCAGCGACGACGAAGCTTACAAAGCAATTCGGGAAATGCTGAAGAAGCTGGATGATCCTTATACGCGGTTTATGGACCCTCAAGAGTTCAGAAATATGCAGGTTGAAACTTCTGGGGAACTGACAGGAGTTGGGATTCAGTTGACTCAAGATGAGGAAACTAAGAAGTTGACAGTGATTTCGCCGATCGAAGATACCCCTGCTTTTAGTGCTGGGATTCTAGCAAAAGATATCATTATTAAGATTGACGGCAAGAGTACCGAAGGCATGGATACGAATCAAGCGGTAAGTTTGATTCGCGGCCAGGTGAATACTGAGGTGACGCTGACTATTTTGCGGGGAAGCAAGGAATTAGAATTTAAGCTGAAGCGCGCTAAAATTGAAATTCATCCTGTGCGGAAGTCGGTGCAGAAAACTCCCATCGGAGAAGTCGGCTATATTCGCTTAAATCAGTTCAGTGCGAATGCTGCATCGGAAATGCGATCGGCAATTAAGGATTTGGAACAGAAAAAGGTAACGGGCTATATTTTAGACTTGCGTTCCAATCCCGGCGGGTTGCTGTACGGAAGTATTGAAATTGCTCGGATGTGGCTCAAAGAAGGTACGATCGTCTCGACGGTCGATCGAGTCGGTGAAGCCGATAAACAAACGGCAAACAAGGCAGCGATCTCAGACAAACCGTTAGTTGTACTGGTAGACGGCGGTTCAGCAAGTGCTAGCGAGATTCTATCCGGTGCTTTGCAAGACAACAAACGCGCGGTTTTAGTGGGAACAAAGACGTTTGGTAAAGGTTTAGTTCAGTCAGTACGCGGCGTGGGAAATGGTGCCGGTTTGGCGGTGACAATTGCCAAGTATTTTACTCCCAACGGCACTGATATCAACCACGCCGGGATTGAACCAGATTTTAAGGTAGAACTCACCGACGCTCAAAAACAGGAATTGAGGCGCGATCGCGATAAAATTGCTACGGCGGCAGATCCGCAGTACGCGAAAGCTATGGAAGTTTTGACAAAGCAAGTTACTGGTAAAACAGGGAACAATAAGGCTGATGCGAAACCGAATGCTGCGCCACCTAAACCGAATGCGGCGCAGGCAAAACCGAGTGCAGCACCTTCTAAATCTAAATAGAAAACCTGTATAGGGTTTCAGTTAAAAAAAAGCATTCGGGGAGAGATTTACGGCTAAAAGCCCAGATTTTAAACTCGAATGCTGCGCTGTTTTTGGCCCTTCGTCCGGTGCAACCGAAATTTATATAATTCATCGGCGTTAATCTGTGTTGATCTGCCCTCATCTGCGGTTAAAAGAAGAGAATGTAAACCGCAGATGACAATGGATGGACGCTGATTCACGCAGATTAAGGGAAGAGAGATAGGAATAATTCCGATGCTAACAGATTTGATATCACGTTAGCTTTCGCAATGGGGAGGAAAGTAATAGTAATTGGTCATTGCGGCTGGCATTTGCCGGCGCGAATTAATCCGATGCGGCGGGCGATAGCATCTTCGGGCGAATCATAAGGGCCCCACTTTTCAATAATACTGGGGTTTTGTTCTTCGAGTTGCGCGATCCTCTGCGAGGGCTCCGCCAACGGCAAAATTTCGCAATTACCGGCAGGACGTTTGATAATATAAAATTTGGGTGTGGCTGTCATAGCTAAATTCGTCAAATAAAAGCTGGATACTAACTAGGCAATTGGGTCATTATATCAAATAGGGCAACGGCACTGCCGTGTCCAAACCGTGTCTTAGCATTAAACTCGCATTCCGACAGTAGTTGAAACCCCTGCCGGACTAAGGATTTAACAGCGGGGTACTAATAAGAATTAAAAAAAACTAACACTTTTGGAAGATGCCACAATATTTATCTATGATAAAAATATAGACATTTGTCTAAACAGTGCATTAAATCCTTTCAGAACTACCAAAATATTCTAATCAATACCAAAAAAAACCATGCAATTTTTGCCCAAAACAATTCCTGAAATTCAACCAGAAATCCTACCAGTTAAAGACTCACCGCCAGAACTTGTTACTTTCGATGTCGGGGGGATGAAATGTGCCGGCTGCGCGAAAGCTGTGGAACGTCAACTCATGCAGTATTCAGGCGTAATTTCAGCTTGCGTTAACTTGGCCGTAGAAGTCGCGACGGTTGAGTGTCAACCGGGGGCTGTCGATGCAGAGGCTTTAGCGAAAAAGTTGACTGATAATGGATTTCCCTCTCAGTTTCGTTTAGGTGAAAATCAGCGGGAAGCAGAAGCGGCAACAATTGAACGGCGGCGACAAGAAATTAGACAGCAAATCAAGCAATTGACGATCGCCCTAATCCTAATTATTCTATCCGGTTTAGGTCACGTACTCGGCACACAAGCCCCAATTCTCAGCAATATTTGGTTTCACTGGGGACTCGCCACCCTAGCTTTGGTGGTACCGGGCCGCCCGATTATCGTTGACGGGTGCCGCAGTTTGTGGCGAAATGCACCCAACATGAATACTTTGGTAGCTTTAGGCGCTGTCACAGCTTACACCGCTAGCAACGCGGCGCTGCTGTTTCCAAGGATGGGATGGGAGTGCTTTTTTGACGAACCGGTGATGCTTCTGGGCTTTATTTTGTTGGGCAAAACTCTCGAACAGCAAGCCAGACGCCGCGCTGCATCTGCTTTGCAAGCTTTAATCGCATTGCAACCGGCGAAAGCCCGCTTAGTTGATTTTAAACTTTCGACTTTAGATGTGCGATCGGAAGAATTGCCTTTAAACTCGACATCAGAGGTATACGATCCACAATACATTGAAATTCCTGCCGATCGCGTCCGAGTCGGAGAATGGCTGCAAGTTTTACCAGGGGAAAAAATTCCGGTAGACGGTGAAATTAGCGAAGGCAAAACAACGATAGATGAGTCGATGCTGACTGGCGAATCGATGCCGGTTTTGAAGCAACCAGGAGATACAGTTGCCGCCGGAACTATCAATAAATCCGGGGCAGTTGTGATGCGCGCAACTCGCACCGGTAAGGAAACAACTGTAGCTCAAATGGTGGCTTTGGTGCAGGCAGCCCAAACTCGCAAAGCGCCGATTCAAAATTTAGCTGATACTGTGGCGGGATATTTTGTCTATGGGGTAATGGCGATATCGGTTTTAACTTTCCTATTTTGGTATTTTGCCGGGACTCATATTTGGCCTTCTGTGCTTTTAGGACACGGGGCAATGGATATGGGACACGGGGCAATGAATATGGGAAATGAATTGCCTATTATCCATTATCAATCGCCTTTGCTCTTAAGTTTGAAATTGGCGATCGCAGTTTTAGTTATTGCTTGTCCTTGCGCTTTGGGACTGGCTACCCCAACTGCAATTTTAGTTGGTTCTGGCATCGGGGCGGAGCGCGGGCTTTTAATTCGCGGTGGTGATGTTTTAGAACGGGTGCATCAATTAGATACGGTGGTTTTTGACAAGACTGGCACTCTGACAACCGGAAATCTCACACTCACAGATTATTTGCCGATTTTCCAGAATTCCGAGTGGGATTTGAACTCAGATATTAATGTGGGAAACAAACAAGATGTTTGTTCCACAATTGATGGAGTTTCTGACAACAGGCAAGATGCCTGTTCCACAATTGATGGAGTTTCTGACAACAGGCAAGATGCCTGTTCCACAATTGACTCAAAACTGCTGCAAATTGCGGCGGCGGTGGAAAGGGGCGCTTGTCATCCCATCGCCGCAGCGATTTTGCAGGAAGCTCAACAGCAAGGTTTGCCGCTGCTAGCTGCTGAGGATTTCTGCACGGAACCGGGATTCGGGGTTTCGGCTTTGGTGGAGGGCCGGCGGGTGTTCGCAGGCAATGCTGAGTGGATGAAGCAGCAGGGGGTCGCTGTGGCGACGGAATTGTCGGAGTCTTTGCAAGGCAAAACGGCGGTTTACGTGGCTTCTGGGGGCGTTTTGCTGGGGGTAATCGGGCTAAAAGATACTCTGAGGCCGGATGCTAAGGCTGCGGTGGAACGTTTGCGGGGCATGGGATTGCGGGTGATGATGCTGACGGGGGATACGGCGTCTGCGGCGGCGGTGACGGCGCAGCAGCTAGGTTTGGCGGCGGCTGATGTTTTGGCCGAGGTGCGGCCGGAGGGGAAGGCGAGGGCGATCGCAAGTTTGCAAGCTCAAGGCTGTAAAGTTGCTGTGGTGGGGGATGGCATCAATGATGCGCCGGCTTTGGCTCAAGCTGATGTCGGTATCGGTTTGCACTGTGGCACTGATGTCGCTGTTGAGACTGCTCAAATTGTGTTGATGCGAAATGCTTTGATGGATGTTGTTGAGTCGATCGAGCTGGGGCGCGCTACTTTTAATAAGATTCGCCAAAATTTATTTTGGGCTTTTGGTTACAATACTCTGGGAATTCCCGTTGCAGCGGGTATCTTGCTGCCTGCAACCGGAATTCTACTCAGTCCTGCGGCGGCGGGAGCATTTATGGCGTTTAGTTCTGTTAGCGTTGTGACAAATTCTTTGTTTTTGCGTCGGGGATTTCGAGCTTAAATTTAGGGATGACAGATAAATGTCGGAGGTCATCGGTCATTAGTTAGTAATTAATGACTGATGACCTCATACCAAGAGGGAAACAAACCCCTCACACCAGGAGTCGAGAGCCAAGAAGTTTCCACGTTAGTTAGAACCCCCTGATTCATCTGTAGAGTCAAGCGAAAATCTCACACCTCAAATTGACTGACTGATGGCTACAGTGCCATACTTTCCAAAAGTCGCCAGTTATTGTTGTTCATAATTGAACGACTCACTAGCTCGAACATTTGACGGCAGTGGTTGTTGGTTTGCAGGGGCAGTTCCTCGTTTTTAATCACGAAGTTCATGCGAACCTCTGAGTCGCTAGCCGTGTTTTTCTCAATTAGGACTTCTGCGGTGACAAGTTTGGCAATCGAAACTTGACCGGGAAGTTCGCGAGCCATGACGGAATCTCCTGTATTGTAGATAATATCAAGATTGCATGACTCTAAAATTTCAATCAGGGATTGACGGAGACGGTCGATCGGAACGGCAACGATAAAAAAACCAGTATAGCGAGCCATAGACAACTCCAGCCGTGAGGCATTTAGACTTTATTATCATACCGAACCTAGAACAGATGAACAGAACAATATGGATTTATTTTATTCAGGTGGAAAGTTAGGGCAATGAAGGGCAAACTTATCGTGTTTGAGGGGGTTGAAGGTGCGGGTAAAACTACGCAAATGCAGCGCTTGATACAGTTTCTGCAAGCAAGTTGCTGTCTGAGAGTCCGGTTGGTGGCTACTCGCGAACCGGGGGGTACTGAGTTGGGAAGGGGACTGCGACATTTGCTGCTGAAACAAGATGGGGGCGAATCTGTATCCGATCGAGCAGAATTACTCATGTATGCTGCCGATCGCGCTCAACACGTCGAAACTTTTCTCAAACCCGAGTTATTGAAAGGAACGATTGTTTTATGCGATCGTTTTACTGATTCTACGATCGCTTATCAGGGCTACGGCCGCGGTCTTAAGTTAAATTTAATTAAGCAGTTGAATGACATTGCCACCGGCGGCTTGGAAAGCGATCTGACTTTGTGGCTGGATATTAATGTGGAAGCGGGTTTGGCGAGGGTAAGGGCCCGGGGAGGGTGCGATCGGATCGAGCAAGCTGATTTGAAGTTTCACCGCCTTGTGCAGCAAGGTTTTGCGGAGTTAGCCGAGGCAAATAAATCTCGAATTGTCCGGATAAATGCCGATCGGCCTGAATATGAAGTCGCTCAGGAAATTCAAACTCTTGTAACTTGCAGGTTAGAAGCTTGGGGATATTTAAATAATACCTCTTCTGAAAAGTAAGCTTACATAGATAGCCAGAAACCGGGTTTTTTACGAAATATTTGCTAAAAATCCTCAAGTTCGAGGAAAAACGCGGTTTCTTCGTTGTAACTAACTCACCATAGGGTAGCGATCAGGGCAAAATTCTTGAATAGGTAGTCATTACATCCAGCGCCCCTGACGCACCCTACAATAACTTCCTTCTGTCAACTGAATACTGTCAACTGTCAACCCTTCGACTGCGCTCTTCGGGCAAGCTGTCAACTGTCAACTGTCAACTGTCAACTGTCACATGAATTATTTCACATCATTAATCGGACAAGAGCGACCAGTAGAATTGCTAACACAAGCAGTCGAGCGAAACCGAATTGCTCCTGGTTATTTATTTGTCGGCTCTAACGGCATCGGCAAAAGTTTAGCTGCTCAATGTTTCATCGAGCTTTTATTCTCAGCCAATCTTCCCGAAACCAAACTCATAGCCTCGGTACAAAATCGCGTGCAGCAGCGAAATCATCCAGACTTACTTTGGGTAGAACCCACTTACATGAACCAAGGCAAACGGCTTACACCAAAGGAAGCAGAGGAAGCCGGTTTAAAGCGGAAAGCACCACCACAAATTCGTTTAGAACAAGTTCGAGAAATCGGTGATTTTCTCAGCCGACCGCCGCTAGAAGCTGCGCGTTCTGTCGTAGTTTTGGAACAAGCAGAAACAATGGGCGAGGGAGCCGCTAACGGCTTGTTGAAGACATTGGAAGAACCGGGAAAAGCAGCCCTAATTTTAATTGCTCCGACAGTGGAAGCTTTGCTGCCAACTTTGATTTCCCGTTGCCAAAAAATCCAGTTTTATCGGCTCAATCCCCAAGCAATGGCACAAGTTTTGCAGCAAGCCGGATTCGCAGAGATTTTATCCCATCCCGAGGTACTGGGGATGGCTCAAGGCAGTCCTGGGGAGGCAATTTCTATTTGGCAGCAACTGCAATCAATACCCGATGATTTGCTGCAAAAGGTGAAGCAGTTGCCTCAAAATCTGCGGTCTGCTTTGGAATTGGCAAAGGAAATTGATAAAACTTTAGATACTGAATCTCAGTTGTGGTTAATCGATTATTTACAGCACTGTTACTGGCAACAATTTTTGGCAGGGGGAATTAGTCGATCGCCCTTAGAGCCCTTGGAGAAAGCACGACAATATTTGCTAAACTACGTACAGCCGCGATTAGTTTGGGAATGCACACTAATGGGAATATGTCAAGCATAATTTATTGCCAAGTTTGAGCGCAATACGATGAGTAACACGATGGAAAAAGCCACATTTGCCGCCGGTTGTTTTTGGGGAGTTGAACACAAGTTTCGCGCCGTTGCGGGTGTCGTCTCAACGGCTGCGGGCTATACAGGAGGTCACTGGCCCAATCCTTGCTACCTCGATGTTTGCGCCAGAGTGACTGGTCACGCTGAATCTGTGCTGATAGAGTACGATCGATCGCAGGTGAGTTACGAAGCACTGCTAGATGTATTCTGGAACTGTCACGATCCTACCGAAATCAATCGCCAAGGCCCCGACAGAGGCGAACAGTACAGGTCTGTGATTTTTTATCACAATTCCGAACAAGAAAAAGCCGCTCGCCTCTCCAAAAACAAATTGCAAACTTCCGGTAAATACGACAAAGATATTGCCACAGAAATCAAACCTGCTAGTGAATTTTATATGGCAGAGGATTACCACCAGCAATATATTAGACCTCTTGCAAAAAAGATATATGTTATAATCAGAAGTTTTAAATTTAGCCCCCTAGAGCTAACTCATAATTGTA
>NZ_JAUBTF010000103.1:0-14567 GCF_036702355.1 Microcoleus sp. D3_18_C4 | reverse complement strand
GAGTACCGTTGATGTTCGAGATGCAGCCTTGATTGCTATCTTGCGGGGGGGAGGCATTCGCCGCGCTGAAGCAGTCAATCTGGATGTGGCAGATTTCAACCTATCTACGGGAGCGTTGGAAATTAGAGAGGGTAAGGGCAAGAAATACCGAACAGTTTATCTCTCACGGCCGGCGATCGCCTTGGTAGAAAAGTGGCTCAATTTGAGAGGAGAGGAACCGGGCCCGCTGCTTTTTCCCATCCGTAAGGGAGGAGAAATTCAATTTCGGCGGATGACGGACGATGGTGTTTTGAAGATTTTGCAGCGACGGGCTTTCCTCGCTGGAGTGGATTCTTTCTCTCCCCACGATTTCCGCCGCACGTTTTGCTCAGACCTCCTCGATGCTGGAGTCGATATCGTGACAGTGCAGAAATTGGCAGGTCACGCCTCTCCTGTGACAACAGCTAAGTACGATCGGCGGGGCGAAGAAACGAAACGACGGGCTGTGCAGCACTTAGGATTTTGATGCTGAGGGTGGAAAGCTCATCGCAGATTTTCTTGAGCAATGCTAGGCCGTGCCTTCTATTTTGATCTCAAGCGCGATAAGGTGCACGTCTGAGAGTCTGGCATACTGACTGCATTACTGCATCCGTAGGCGGGATTTCTTAAGGTAGCGCTCCAGGAATCAGCAAGTTTTGGGACGGCGATGGTAGTTCGGGTGTTGATAGCTATAGCGTGTTTAAATAGTTAAACTTTGGCTTAGCGTAAGATTTGCTGTTGAGAGTTATAAAGTCATGCTGGAAAACATAAAAAGCTTTTGCTAGAAAACTTCATTACCCCTAAGTGGATGGAGTTATCGTGGAAGGACGTGGAAGCGATCGCCTTTACTCCCGCACGCCCTTCAGTGCTTCCTAAAGAACCCCCACGATGTCAGCTTGCATCCAGCCTTAGCGGCCTGGAAAGAATATGTGCGGTGCAGGAACTCTGATAGGGTGACATAAGAAATTAGAAGACCACATAAGTAATTAGTAGGAAGCTGCACCTAATCAACCCGTAAGCTTGCAGAAGAGAAGAGGGAAGTTTATAAAAGGTAGCCGATCGCCCTAATGGTATGGTTTGATGATGGGACAATCTCCAAGCGGACGATCGACCTTCCTTGCGACACCAAAATGCTTAAACTGTTAGTAGGTTCCCAAGAGTAAAAATGACAGCTATCACCCCCCCCGGTTCTATCGTCTCTTGTCGTGATCGCCAGTGGGTGGTGTTGCCTTCCGACAGCCCCGACTTGATTCGCCTGCGTCCCTTAAGCGGAAATGAAGACCAAATTTGTGGCATTTACACCCGCCTCAACCTAGAAACTATTGAACCCGCCCAATTTCCGGCACCCAACGCCAGCACCATTCAAGACCACGCCGCGGCCCAACTTCTCCTCGATGCCACCCGGTTGAGCTTGCGAAGTGGGGCTGGCCCGTTTCGCTGTCTGGGCAGACTGTCGGTGCGTCCCCGTCCCTACCAGTTAGTACCCCTATTGATGGCCTTGCGGTTGCCGGTTGTGCGACTGCTAGTGGCTGATGATGTTGGCATTGGCAAAACAATCGAAGCAGGACTGATTGCCCGCGAACTCTTAGACAGGGGGGAAGTAAAGCGCCTAGCAATTCTCTGTCCACCCCAACTATGCGATCAATGGCAGCGAGAACTCAAGCAAAAATTCCACATCGATGCGGCTGTCATTCGTTCGGGTACAGCCTCCAAATTAGAGCGAGCATTACCCACTGGCGACAGCCATATTTTTAGTTATTACCCACACATAATTGTTAGTTTAGACTACGTTAAATCCGAACGTCGCCGCGCTGTATTCCTCACTCATTGCCCTGATTTAGTAATTGTTGATGAAGCCCACACCTGCACTAATTCCCAGCAACAAAAAGCGATTGGTCAGCAGCGCTATGAATTAATAAAAGCCATTGCCGAAAAAGCCACCCGCCATTTACTGTTACTAACAGCTACTCCCCACAGCGGGATTGAAGCAGCATTTTTGTCTTTATTAGGTTTGCTAAACCCTAAATTTGAGCAATTTAATTTAGAAATTCTCACGGAAAAAGAACGCATTGAGTTAGCCAATCATTTTATCCAGCGACGGCGGGTGGATGTCCGCCAGTGGCTAGACAACGAAACGCCATTTCCGCAGAGAGAATCTTTAGAATTAGCTTATCCATTATCTACTGATTATCGTTGCTTATTCGATAACGTTTTTGATTTTGCTAAGGGATTAGTGCTAGGAGTTGACGACAGTTTGAGTTACGCCCAAAAACGGGGTCGATATTGGTCAGCTTTAGCAATTATCCGCTGCGTGATGTCATCTCCAGCAGCAGCAATTGCTACTTTATCCAGGCAGGTAAGAAACCGTGATACGGAAGTAAAAACTGAAGAATTAGAGGAATTGTGGGATGATGAATTAGCTGCCAGTTATGTAAGTGACCCTACAGAAGGAGAGCAAGTTGCAGACGCTTCTCCTACGGCCGTGGTGGATGTGGGACAAACAACCTTAAAAGATTCTCAAAAACGAAAGCTACGAGATTTTGTCAAGCAAGCAGAGGCTTTAAAAGGGGCAAAAGATGTAAAATTACAAAAGGTTATAGCCCTGGTAAAAGAACTTCTCCAAGCAGGTTTTAATCCGATTATTTGGTGCCGATATATTGCAACAGCTAATTATGTTGCTGAGGCTTTAAAGCAAGAGTTAGAGAGTAAGAAAAATAGCGATATTCGCGTGATTGCAATTAGCGGTGAAGATTCAGAAGATAAGCGGGAAGTCCGGTTAGCCGAATTGATGGCGTATCCGCAGCGAGTATTAGTTGCTACTGACTGTTTGAGTGAAGGTTTGAACTTACAAGAACATTTTACCGGAGCCATCCACTATGATTTGCCTTGGAACCCGAATCGATTAGAACAACGGGAGGGTAGAATCGATCGCTACGGACAAACAGCGCCAGTAGTTAAATGTATTTTGCTTTACGGGCAAGACAACCCTGTAGATGGCGCAGTCTTAGAGGTTTTAATTCGTAAAGCTGTGGCAATTCACAAAACTTTAGGGGTGACAGTTCCCGTACCAATGGATAGTACAGCGGTGCAAGAAGCTGTGTTTAAGTCGCTGTTTGAAAAATCAACTAGCGAGTATTATCAATTGAGTTTGTTCGACCTTTTGAAAGAGGAAACTTCTCCTATAACAGAATTGCACCAACAGTGGGATAGAGCGGTTGACAAACAAAAGCTCAATCGAACTCGGTTTGCTCAAAGAACCATTGAACCGGCAGATGTGAAACGAGAGTTAATTGAGTCCGATTCGATTTTAGGCAGTGCATCAGATGTGGCGCGTTTTGTCAAGTCAGCTTGCGAGCGTTTGAATACTTCTTTAATAAAAAAGAAAAATGGCTGGTATTTGCCAAATATTCCTTCGTGTTTAGTGTCTTTAATTGGGGATAAGCCTCGGACAATTACCTTTGATTCACCTGCACCAGCGGGGGTAGAATATATTGGCAGAAATCACGCCATTGTTGAAGGTTTAGCACAGCATTTATTAGAAGGTTCTCTGGAAAATTTACACGAATCGGCAGCGTCTCGGTGTGGGTTTACTGTTACGAAATCAGTGCAGCAACCGACGGTGATTTTGCTGCTGAGGTTGCGGCATTTGTTGGAGAGTTCCCGCAGTCACGAAGGGGGCGTGACTTTGCTGGCTGAGGAGTGTTTGGTGCGGGGTTTTCGCGGGACTCCCGCGCAACCGCAATGGATGTCTGAAGGAGAGATTTTGACCCTATTAGAGGAGGTAGAACCCGCAGGAGATTTGCCAATTGGAAGGAAAAAGGCGGCGGTGGAAAGGTTGCTATCTCGGTTGGGAGATTTAGAGGCAAATTTAACAGAAATGGGGAGGGAAAGGGCGGGTATTTTATCGGAGTCACATCGGCGGGTGAGGGCAATGACGAAAGAAGGGCAAGTCAAAGTAATTCCTCAGTTACCAATGGATATTTTAGGCGTTTATATTTTGCAGCCACCTTAAGGGAGGTAGTTGCGCTGTCTTTGCCAGTATCTATAAATTAAGGGCTGAAACCCAACTACGTATCAATCTAAAAACCCGCTGAAGTGCTAGTACATACCTTATGGTTTCTCTAACTATTTCTGGAATTTCGATAGAAGGTAATTTAATCGCCCCCGACTTGACCACGGAGTTTTTGTTGGGGGATATAAAAGGGCAGAATGCCGTAGACTTTGGTTTACCAAAAACGCAGAAGTTAGAAGATGAAATTGCGGTAGCGTGGGGAGATGCTAAAGCATTTTGGATGGCATTTCAGCGCAGGTTAGCGCGATTAGATTCAAAGGATGCAGCAACAAGCTTAACGCGGGAATATTGGGCAATACCGCTGTTAGAGTTATTGGGATGCCAACCCATCTATCAAGCAAAAGCAGAGGTAGTTGAAAGTCAAACTTATGCTATTTCTCACCGAGTAGAAGCTGGAGAAAATAAACCGCCTATTCATATTATTGGCGGTCGGGTGAGATTGGAAGAAAAACCGCCTGCGGGAATGCCCAGGTTGTCCGCCCATGCGTTGATGCAGGAGTATTTGAACCGCACAGAACATTTATGGGGAATTGTCACAAACGGGTTGCAGTGGCGACTGTTGCGGGATTCGTCTTTGATGACAAGATTAACTTATATTGAGTTTGATTTAGAGCAAATCCTTAACGGGGATAATTTTGCGGAGTTTGGGTTATTTTACCGCTTGTTTCACCGTTCTCGGTTGCCGCTGGGAATGGATGATGCAGATAAGTGTCTGTTGGAATTTTACCACCAAGAGGCGATTCAGCAGGGGGGACGAGTACGCGATCGCCTCCGGGATGGAGTGGAAAGGGCAATTTCCCGCTTGGGGACAGGATTTGTGCAGCATTCCAGCAACCAGCAGTTGCGGAAGTTGATTGAAGATAATTTATTAAAAGAGACGGATTTCTATCGGCTATTATTATTATTGATTTATAGGTTATTGTTTTTGATGGTGGCGGAATCGCGCAATTTGCTGTTAGCCGGAGAAGATGAAGAAAAGGCAAGAATTTATCGAGAGTATTACAGTATTGAACGGTTGCGGTTATTAGCAGAACGCCCTAGTTATCGGCGCGAGGGGTTCCAAGATATTTGGCAGGGATTGCGGGTAACGTTTAGTTTGTTTGATGAAAGTTGGCGAGGAGAATTGTTGGGGTTATCTCCTTTGAATGGGGATTAGTTTGGGTCGAAGACTCTGAAACACTTGGATAATTGCGCTTTAGATAATCACGATTTATTGTGTGCTCTTCGGGAGTTGTCATTATACGAACAAAAAGGGCAATGGCGACGGGTGAATTATGGAGCACTGGATGTGGAAGAGTTGGGAAGCGTCTATGAAAGCTTGCTAGATTTTCACCCGCAATTTCTGCGCCGAGATGGGATTCATCAGTTTGTTTTAATAGGAGGTACAGATAGAAAAACAACGGGTTCTTATTACACGCCACCCGGTTTAGTAGGACTGTTAATTAAAAGCGCCTTAGAACCTGTTATAGAGGATAAGGTTCGTAGTTGCATTGAAGAGTTCCGTGAGGGTTCTGTAACAGCGCAAGATAAGGCTACAGTCAAACAACGAACAGAAAAAGCATTGTTGAGTTTAAAAGTATGTGATCCGGCTTGTGGTTCCGGCCATTTTTTATTAGCAGCCGCGCGGAGAATCGGTAGGGAATTAGCCAAAGTTAGAAGTGATGGTGCCCAACCGACACCGGATGAGTTGCGGATTGCTGTGCGCGATGCCATTCAAAACTGCATTTATGGGGTTGATTTAAATTTGTTTGCTGTTGATTTGTGTAAGGTGGCACTGTGGATTGAAGGGTTTTCTAAAGGTTTGCCATTGAATTTTTTAGATCACAGAATTAAGTGCGGTAATTCTTTGGTGGGAGTGTTAGATATAAAATGTTTGGATGAAGGGATACCGGATGAGGCGTTTAAGCCTGTAACCGGGGATAATAAAACTTTAGCAAGTCAATTGAAAAAAATTAATAAAAAAGACCGCCAAGCTATAGAAAGCGGTCAACTTTCCTTTAATTTTGTTTATTTAGAAACCGAACGGAATCAATATGCTGCAAATTGGCGCGATTTGGGAGACATACCGGAAACTACAGCGGCAGAAGTCAAACAAAAACAAGCGCGATATCAACAAACTCACAGTCAGAACAATGTCAGATGGTGGCGTGATTATTCGGCGTGTAATTTGTGGACAGCGGCATTTTTTATGCCGTTGACGGAACAGAATTTACAGTTGTTACCGACTACGGCGGCGTTGAGTCAGTTATTGGGGGGGAATGCGGTAACGCAAAATATTGTTGATGGGGCGAATCAGTTGGCGGAGGATAAGCGGTTTTTTCATTGGCCTTTGGAGTTTCCAGAGGTGTTTGAGGTGGGTGGGTTTGATTGTGTTTTGGGTAATCCACCTTGGGAAATGATTCAAATTGACCCAAGAGAGTTTTTTGCTACAAGAGATTTAGAAATTGCTAATGCTAAAAATAAATCAGAAAGAGATAAGTTAATTAAAGTATTACAAAAAACCAACACTAAGTTATTACAAGAACTTGAAGATGCAAAGCATGATTCTGACGCTCAGAGTAAATTTGTTCGAGAGTCTAGACGTTTTCCTTTAACTGCGGTAGGAAGAATTAATACTTATGCGGTGTTTGCTGAAACTACTAGAAAGCTGATTTCTAATAGAGGCACGGTAGGATTAATTTTGCCAAGTGGTATTGCAACAAATGACACAACTAAAGATATTTTTGCAGATTTAATTAAACAGGAATCGTTAGTTAGCTTACTAGGTTTTACTAATTGGGCTTTTATTTTTCCAGATGTAGGTCATAGATTTGCTTTTTGTTTATTGACGTTATCAGGTAAGGAAGTCAAAAAAACAGAAGCCTTGTTTATTTTTCATTGTCATTATGTTGCTGATCTTAATCAAAAAGAAAGATACTTTACTCTTTCTAAAGAAGATATTGCTTTAATCAATCCTAATACTTTTACTTGTCCTATTTTTCGCTCCCGTTATGATGCAGAATTGACTAAAAAAATCTATCAGCGTGTTCCTATTTTAGACAATCAATCTACAGGGCATAATCCTTGGGGAATTTCATCTATGTTAATGTTTATGATGAATACTGATAGCTATTTATTTAGAAATTACTCAGAAGAAAATTTATTGCCTTTATATGAAGGAAAAATGTTTTTTATATATGATCATCGCTATGGATATTATACTCAAGAAATGTTAGATAGTGATCAGGTTGATTTTAAAATTATTCCTACTCCTAAGATTGAAGAATTGCAAAATCCTGATTTTACAGTTAATTCTCGTTATTGGGTTGATAAAAAAGAAGTTGAAAATAAGTTAAGTGAAAAGTGGAATAAAGATTGGTTGTTAAGTTTTAGAGGTATTACATCAGTAGTAAATGAACGTACAGCAATATTTAGTTTATTACCAAAAGTTGCCGTAGGACATAGCGCACCTATAATAATTTTAGAAAAAAATCAAGCTGACTTAGCTGCTTGTTTAGTTGCTAATTTTAGTAGTTTAGTTTTCGATTTTGTCACTCGTCAAAAAGTAGGAGGAAATAACTTTAGTTTCTTCATTGTCAAACAACTCCCCATCATTCCCCCCGATTGGTACACCCCAGAAAACATCAAATTTATCAGCGATAGAGTATTAGAACTCGTGTACACCGCCTGGGATATGCAACCCTTCGCGCAAGACATGGGATATGAAGGCCCGCCGTTTATTTGGAACGAACAACGCCGCGCTATTTTACGCGCCGAATTAGACGCATATTACGCCAAACTTTACGGACTCACCCGCGACGAACTTCGTTATATACTAGATCCAGCGGATGTTTATGGCCCCGACTTTCCCAGTGAAACATTCCGGGTGTTAAAGAATAATGAGACTAAGGAATATGGGGAGTATCGAACCCAGCGGTTAGTATTGGCCGCGTGGGATATGTTAGGGTTTTAATAGGTACGTACTAGCGCGGTCTGCGCTATTTTACACTGCATTACGTACAAGGAGATAAAAAACATGACACCATTAATTTTAAACAATCCAGAAACCGCCCCCATCACCGATGAGCAATTTTATCAACTTTGTATCGCCAACCGCGAATTAAAACTTGAACGTACATCCAAAGGAGACTTAATTATCATGCCACCTACCGGAGGAGGAACTGGAAAACGAAATTCAGATATTAACCTAGATTTAGGCTTGTGGAATAGGCAAACTCAATTAGGCGTTGTCTTTGACTCCTCTACTTGTTTTCAACTTCCGAATGGTGCAAAATTTTCTCCCGATGCAGCTTGGATACCCTCAGCCAAATGGGAATCTCTCACCCCCGAACAGCAAGAGAAATTTCCGCCAATTTGCCCAGATTTTGTCATAGAATTGCGATCGCCCAGCGATCCATTAAAGCCCCTACAAGAAAAAATGCAAGAATATATTAACAATGGCACTCGTTTAGGCTGGTTAATCAACCGCAAAAACCGCCAAGTGGAAATTTACCGCCTTGGTCGAGAAAAAGAAATTTTAGACAATCCAGCAACGCTATCAGGAGAAGACATTTTGACCGGATTTGTGTTAAACCTCTCATTAATTTGGTAAAAATTTTATGCAACTTAAAGACTTACTGCCAAAAGGGGAACCCGCCCTTGTCGCCACCAGTACATTATTAGGAATGGGGATGGCACAACTCGATTGCACAGGCATCGAATCCCTCACATCAGAACAAATTACCGCTTTATTTTCTAACATCCCCCCCGATTGGGATTTCATTAAACTATCAGAAATACTTAACCCACAAAACCTTAGCGAATCCCTGAGAGAACAATTAATTAACTTCATCAATCAACGCTTAGGAAAAACCGCAAACTCCCAACTCCCAACTTCTGACTCCCAAAGTCAAACTCCCAACTCCTCAAAATCCCTAGACATTTTCCAACTCAGAAATGAAGTCATCGACGACTACCGCCAATACATTGAAAGCTTTCTAAAAATCCGCGACATCAGAGTTAAAGAATTCGTCAACCAAGAGCTTGACAAAGGGCAACTCTGGCCCAACCCCTTAATTCAACTTAACCCTGCGTATCAATCCGGTGCAGAAATTACCACTCTCATCAACGAAGGAATTCTACACCCAAAGTGCGATCGATATTTTTCCCGTCGTTTTTCCTTCTTTTACCGACACCAAGAACAAGCATTTCGCAGCGCCTCTCGCCAAGAACCCTACGTCCTCACTACTGGCACTGGTTCCGGCAAAAGTATCAGTTACGTTGTCCCAATTATTGATGACCTATTACGCAATCCAGAAATCAAAAACGTCCGGGCAATCTTAGTTTACCCCATGAATGCCCTAATCAATTCCCAAGCAGAGGAATTCAAAAAATTTCTCAGTGAAGTTCCCGACAGTCCCATCCGCGTTGAAAAATACACTGGTCAAGAAAGCAATAGTAAAAAAAGCGAAATTCAAAACGACCCTCCACACATCCTCCTCACTAATTATGTGATGCTGGAATTAATGTTAACCCGTATCTACGAAGATAAATTAGTAACATCTCCCGACCTGAAATTTCTGATTTTAGACGAACTACACACCTATCGAGGACGGCAAGGAGCAGATGTTGCCTTACTCATCCGTAAATTGCGCCAAAGATGCGGCAAAAACTTGCTTTGCATTGGCACATCCGCCACCATGTCTAGCGAAGGTACTAGCGACGATCGTCGCAAAACCGTCGCCACCGTTTCCAGCCAACTATTCGGAGTCGAAGTCAAACCCGAAAATGTCATTGATGAAACTTTAAAAAAAGCTATCAATCGTCCCTATCCTAACATTAACGAACTGCGCCAAAGCTTAGAAAATCCTCTTCCCCCAGAATCCGAACAAACCGAAAAAAACTTCCAGAAACACCCCTTAAGCGCTTGGATTGAAATGAATTTTGGTCTAGCGGAAGAAAGGGACAAATTAGTCCGACGTACCCCGATTTCCCTCCAAGCAGGTGCACAAAGCTTAGCTGAACAAACCCAAATTTCCCCAGAGAAATGCCTGACTCACCTCCAGCAAATGTTCCTCTGGGGAAGCCAAACCAAAGGTTTAGCTTTTCGCCTGCACCAATTCATCGCCCAAGGTGGTAGCGTTTATACGACTCTAGAACCCCATTCTCAGCGTTTTCTCACTCTTGAAGGTCAATACACAACCACGAATAATCGCCTCTTATATCCCCTTGTTTTCTGTCGCGAATGCGGTCAAGATTACTACGCCGTCCGCTACGATTCTCACCGCAATACAGCAACTCCGCTGCTGCCAACCGCCATTGATTTAGATTTAGACAAAGACGATATTCAAGAGGGATATTTAACCTTAGATGAACCTGAACTTTGGGAAACAGCAGATGAAGAGCGTTTGCCAGACCAATGGTTCAAATATACTAAAAAAGAAGGTCGCATCCCTAAAAAAGACTACGCCCGTTTTATCCCTACAAAACTCTACATTTATCCTGATGGCAAAGTTACTACAAGTGTTGTTGTCAAAAATTCCCATTCTGCCCCAACAACCTGCTGGTTTATTCCCAAACCTTTCCTTACTTGCTTGCAGTGTGGTATTGTCCACGACCGGAGAAAAAATGAATTTGTCAAACTGTCCCGCCTCAGTAGCGAGGGCCGCAGTACCGCAACTACATTACTGTGCCTTTCAACTGTCAGCCGATTAAAAAATAGTGCAGCTATCGAGCCAGAAGCAGCCAAAATTCTTAGCTTTACCGACAACCGCCAAGACGCTTCTTTACAATCAGGACATTTTAATGATTTCGTACAAACCAGTTTTTTAAGAGCAAGTTTAAATGGAGCGCTGCAAAGAACAGGAGAATTAACGCACACAGACCTAGCCATTGAAGTTGTCAAACAAATGGGGCTATCTCAAGAAGATTATGCTCAACAGACTGCCGAATACGGTATAGGAAAACGCCGGAATGAGGAAGCTTTTAAAGCTTTAATTGAATACCGACTTTATGAAGACTTGCGCCGGGGTTGGCGCATCGTACAGCCGAATTTAGAACAGTGTGGTTTATTAGAAATTGAATATGAAGAATTACAACAAACTTGTGCCTCCACAAAAGTTTGGCAAAAATATCCTCATCCAATTTTACTGCAAGCGACCCCCGAGCAGCGATTTTTTGTCGCAAAAGCCCTCCTCGACTATCTGAGAAAGGAATTAGCCATTGATGCTGACTTGTTACAACCAGAAAATGTAGAAGGAATTAAGCGACAAGTTGCCCAAGCTTTAAATGAAACTTGGAAAATTGACCCCTATGAATATACTTATGAAGCAACTTGGGCAACTTTAGTCAGCGGTGAAAAAGGAGAACGAGCCAAACTCAAGCTAACAGGAAAAAGTAAAATCGGCAAATTCCTGAAATCTCTCCGCGCTTGGCCTTGGTTAAATGTTCCTTTAAGTGAGTCTGAATACAAATTTTTAATTGAAGCTTTAATCAAAATTCTCTGCGATTCTGGTTACTTAAAACGAGAAAAAAATGAACTACAATTAAGGATTGACTGCATGGTTTGGCAAGCAAAACAAATTAATCAAATTACTGCCGACCCCCTGAAAACAAAACGCTTGGAAGGAAGTACAGAAAACCGTCTGGAAGTCAATCAGTTTTTTCAAAACTTTTACACACGCACGGCCCAAACCATAAAAACTATGGAAGGGCGCGAACACACAGGACAAGTCAACAATCAAAACCGCCAGCAGCGGGAAGAGAAGTTCCGGAACGGTCAGCTAGCAGCGCTGTTTTGCTCACCCACAATGGAACTGGGGATTGACATCAGCGACTTGAGCGTGGTGCATTTGCGAAACGTTCCCCCATCGCCTGCTAACTATGCTCAAAGAAGCGGTCGGGCCGGTCGCGGCGGTCAAGAAGCTCTCGTCATTACTTACGCATCTGCCGTCAGCGGACACGACCAATATTTCTTTAAACGGCAAGAGCAAATGGTAGCAGGAATAGTAGTGCCGCCGAAATTAGAATTAGCTAATCAGGATTTAATTCAATCTCACCTTTACTCGCTGTGGTTGGCGCGTACCGGGGTAGATTTGGGCGATTCTATGAATCGAGTTTTAGATTTAGAGAAAGATGACTCTCCCTTAAAAGAAAATTTGCGTTCTCAGCTAACGCTTACACCGACAACTTTAGCGCAATGCGTTCTGGATGCTCAAAGTATTCTCGGCGATACCTTCTGCCAAACAGATTTAACGCGCAGTTCTTGGTATTCACCAGACCTAATTCAAACTATTTTCAAAAAGGCTTTAAACACTTTTGACCGAGCGTGCGATCGCTGGCGTAAACTTTACGAAGATGCCTCTACCCAATTAGAAGAAGCTCGCCGCGTGATCGACCGTTCAGCCAGAGGGGGCAGCACGATAGAAGAACGTCAGAAGGCTGAGAATTTAGAGAAGGAAGCGAGACGACAAATTGATTTACTCACGGGTCAATTTAACAAAGGCAAGGGTGCTAACGAGTTTGAATTTTACCCCTACCGTTATTTGGCTTCCGAAGGCTTTTTGCCTGGGTTTAACTTTCCCCGCCTCCCCGTCCGCGCCTACGTTCCTGCTGGTGAAAGCGGCGAATTTATTTCGCGACCGCGCAGTGTCGCCATCCGGGAATTTGCGCCCAGTAACGTTGTGTACTACGAGGGCAACAAATTCCAAATTGCCAAAACTAAAGTCCCCGCTAGCGGACTCGATTACAAACGAGTGGCTTTGTGTGCCAATTGTGGCTACTTCCACGAAGGTAAGAGTTTCCAGCGGGACACTTGCGAAAATTGCGGAGCCAGAATTATGTCTGACCGCCTGGGCAACTCCGCAAAACTCAACCGCGTGCTGCCGATGGATACTATGTTTACGCGCCGGCGGGAACGGATTACCTGTGATGAAGAGGAACGGCTTAAATATGGCTACAATCTGACGACTCACTTCCGCTACGCGAATCAAAAACAAGAATCAGCTCAAGTATTGGCGGCCGATGGTCGAGAGTTGCTGAAACTCTGCTATGGAGAAACAGCAAATATTTGGCGGCTCAATCGCGGGTTGCGACGTGCTGGGGAGCGAGGTTTTAAATTGGACGCTGCGACAGGGCTGTGGGGAGATCCGAGGGAAGAGTCAGCAACACTTAAGTCCCAGCAAACGCTACAAAATGAAATTCATTTAATGGTGGCTGACACTTGCAATATTTTAGTTGTGGAGCCTGTGGCGGTTCCTCCGCAAGAAGCGGAGAGTTTTTTGGCAACGTTCCAGTACGCTCTAGAGCGGGCTATTCAAGCAGAGTACAAGCTGGAAGGAGATGAGTTGGCATCTGAACCGTTGGGAGAAGGGAAGTATTTACTTTTCTGGGAAGCTGCGGAAGGGGGTGCAGGGGTGTTATCGCAAATTTTGGAAAATCCGCTGTCGTTTCAGAGATTGGCAATGGTGGCGCTGGATATCTGCCATTTCGAGGAACCTAAGCCAAGTTGTACTCACGCTTGTTATGAATGTTTGCTATCGTACCGGAATCAGTTTGACCATCCGTTGCTGAACAGACATTTAGTACACTCTCTGCTAGAGGAAATGGCTAGTAGCAGTGTCTCCCGGCACGCTTCGGGTGGTTCTCGCGAACAGCAGTACGAGCGGATGCGATCGCAAACTGATGCCAATTCTGAATTTGAACGAATAGTTTTGCAAGAAATTTACCACCGAGGTATGAAGTTGCCCGATCTGGCTCAACATTTGATTGCTGAGGCGAACAGCAAACCAGATTTTATCTACACAGAAGCTAAAGTTGCTATTTTTTGTGATGGTTCAGCCCATGATAGTTTGGAGCAACAGCAGCGCGATCTGATTGCTCGTGAAAATTTAGAATACGTTGCTGGATATTACGTGATTTCTTTGCGATACGATGAAAATTGGCAATCTCAGCTTAGTCGCTTAACTTCTTTGATTTAGCAATAGACGGCAGGGAACACGAACAGTATTGCCAATATTTTACAAATCTGAATGCAAAGATTGAGTGCATTCTGAGTGCAAGCATTTCGATCGTACTTCTGCCAGAATCGCAACCCGTGCCAGCACTCAGCACCTAATACTACAATTTCCGCCGTGACAGGGGGGGTGTGCCACTAAAACCCACATTCCGCACCCCCAACTGGCACATAGGTGGATTGAGGGGTTAAAAGTGAATTATCCGAGACCGAGCGTGAGTAAAAACACCCAAAAATCTGTGCAATGATCGCATCACCCAGTTAGGAATCCCTAAAAATTGACTGAGGACATGAATTAAATCTTCTTAACCCATAAAACGTCAAAAATTAGACCATTAATAACTATTAATTCACAGCATATATCGCCAGCATTATGATATTAATACATCACTGGTCTATCTACAATCGCTCATTCGTAACAAGTTAGAAGGGAGTATATTTTGTCAATACCTCTTTGTATAGAAATCTAAGTGAATAATAATGATA
>NZ_JAUBTF010000102.1:0-14802 GCF_036702355.1 Microcoleus sp. D3_18_C4 | reverse complement strand
TGCCCAACAATAGCTCAAAACCTCTGCCCTAGTATTTCTGAGTATTTATACTCATCGCAAAAGTGACACGCTCCCACATCGGTTCAGGAAGGGCGATCGCTTTTGATATATTTAAAATGCCAGCAAGAAAGCCCCGATTATTTGTAAGATATGGATGACAGACTCAATAGACACTCCCAGTGGGCCCGCCAACGATCCGATCGCCGTCGCTATTTCAGTAACGCCGGCCCCGGAACTGATTAAAGCTATCAACTGGCTCATAATTTCAATAACAGCCGGTACGTTAGCAACCAAGCCAAATAGAACCCCAACATAAACAGATCCCGCCTTGAGAGCTTCGAGTAGTCCCGTTAGCTGCGCGATCGCGTCTGGGCCTTGGGTGTGAATGTAATCTAAAATTTGTGCGATTGCTGTTACCAGTGCATCCATGCTTCTTTCCTTTTAGGGTCAAATACCTACGATAAATCAATACTCTTAGTCAACTAGCTGAAAAAGCAGTTCAAAAAATATTCTGATCATTTCAAACAAGCTCAAATCATTTCTCATATCGATGCAAAAAAAACACCTATTTATTAACTTTTACCAGTAATCTTTCTCACGATTTTTCTATGCTTATCAATGACATCAGCAACCTCTTTGACTGTCTCCTTTTGTTCTTGCGACAGCGGACATTTCAGCTTAGGTTCTCTTTTTGGTTGGTCAGCCATGAGCTTAATCCTCCAATTTTTTGCTATAGTTTATGAGCGGATAATTATCGCTTATATTTGGATAATATCATTATATTTATAGTGATGTCCAGTCATAAAACGTCAGAAAAAGTAAGTTGTTGTACCTGAGGATAACTGTCGAAAAAAGTCAAATGTTGCCATCCATGTCATAAAATGTCATAAAATAGCAGGTATAATAGGCAAAACCCCTAAACTTAAGTCACCGATGGACGTTAAAGAAGTCTTGAGATTTGCCGATGACCTGGTTTTCGCTAAGACGGGAGAACATTTGGAGGATCTGCAAGAAGCTATCCTGGGGGGTGTATGGGAAGGTCAAAAATACTCTCAAATCGCAGAAGTATCGCATTGTAGCGAAGGTCACGTCAGGAATGTAGCTTCAAAATTATGGAAGCGTTTATCAAATGTATTAGGTGAGGAAGTTACTCCATCGAATTTACGCTCGACACTTGAGAGACGACAATTATTTATCATTTCATCAAATTCGGGAAACGATTTTTTTATTGGTAATGTCAATGTCTGTAAGGATAGTCAATTTTCAGAATATCCACAAAAGCGATCGCCCTCAACCCCCACCTCAGACACCTCCCAACCCCAAACCAGACTAGACTTAGCAGACGCACCTCATATTTCATCATTGTCCGATCGCACATCCGAACTCGCCACCCTCGAAAAATCCATCGTCCAAGAAAAGTGCAATCTCGCAGCCATATTAGGAATAAGCGGCATTGGCAAAACCGCACTTTCCCTCCACCTCATCCAAAAAATTCAGCATAAGTTTGAATGCGTCATCTGGCGAAGTCTCCGCCACTCCCCACCCTTAGAAACTACCCTAAAAACTCTCCTAGAATTTCTCTTAAATAAACCAGAAATCGAACTCCCTACCAGCATTCCCGATCGCCTTTCCCTATTAATGGAATATCTGCGAAAAAACCGCTGTCTCATCATCCTCGACGACGTGCAAACCATTCTCAGCAGCGGACAATTAGCAGGAAATTACCGCCCCGAATGCGAAAATTACAGCATCCTCTTCAGACAAATCGGAGAAACTACCCACAACAGTTGCTTAATCCTCAACAGTTGGGAACCACCCAGAGAAATTACCGCCTTAAAAGGTGAAAATTCACCAGTGCGCGCCTTGCAACTCAAAGGCATAGGTGCAGCAGCAGTCGAAATTTTCCGACAAAAAAGTTTACTCAATCCCGAAAAATGGGACAACTTAATTAACACCTACCGAGGCAATCCATTGTGGTTAAAAATAGTCGCCAACACCATTCAAGAAATATTCCGAGGTAGGGTGGCAGATTTTTTAAAATATGATAGGCTATTCTTAGGGGAAGAATTGGCAGCAACATTGTACCCGCAGATAAATCGTTTGTCAGAATTAGAGAAAAAGCTAATCTCCCGACTCAGCCGCGAAGCAAATTCAGTTTCAATAGAGGAATTGCTACAAGATGCCGATTTATCGCCCTCTGAGTTATTCAACGGGCTGCAATCTTTGGGGAGGCGATCGTTAGTTGAAAGAGAAGAACAGGAGAATGAAACGCTATTCAGTGTTTGTCCTGTGGTGAGACAATATGTGCTCTCAAATCCAGTTGGTTGATACTTTCCGACAGTCCGGCAGTCCGGCAGGGTTTCAACCCCTGCCTCAAAGCTAAAGTCGGTTAAAACCGACTGCAGAGTGTGATGAAAATGCAATTAATTTTAGTCCTCTTTTAGAGGACTTTCGCTGTGAGACAGGGGTTGAAACCCCTGTCGGACTGGAAGTAAAACGAGAGATTCGATCGCAAATATGAATACCGCTGAACCTTCATTAACTAAAACCGAATTAAGAAAATCGCTCCTCCACACCCGCAAATCCCTATCAGCACAAGAATGGAGACAAAAGAGCGCGAGCATCTGCAATCACCTGCAAAACTCGCCCCTATTCACCCAAGCAAAAACAATCCTCGCCTACTTCAGTTGTCGCCAAGAACCCGATTTAAGTCCCCTATTTGTAACTCCCCGCAAATGGGGATTTCCCCGCTGTGTCGGCAAAGAGCTATCCTGGCACATCTGGCAGCCCGGAGATGCTTTACATACTGGAGCTTATGGCATACTCGAACCCCTGCCGGATGCTTCTAAAATAGACCACTCAGAAGTAGATTTAATGCTCGTACCCGCAGTAGGCTGCGATGTTCGCGGCTATCGCTTGGGCTACGGCGGTGGCTATTACGATCGAATGCTTAGTTTAGCTGAGTGGGAATCAAAAGTTACGATCGGCATTATCTTTGAATTTGCCTTGGTCGCCCAACTACCAGTTGACTGCTGGGATAAACCGCTGCACAGCATTTGTACAGAAAGTGGTTGCAAAATTGCACAGCGAAAATCTTAAACGGGCATAAACAAATTAATTTTCCGCAATTATGCCTATATCCTCTTAATCTAGAATCTAGAATCTAAAACCTAAAATCTAAAATAGTATGGCCCAGCGCTACGTTCGAGTCAAAACAACACAAGGACACATCCATTACGGTTTACTGCAACTGGGCCACAGCGTTCAAGTATTTGATGCACCGCCCTGGTTAAAAGGACAACCAACCGATTTGGAACTTTCACCAGATACTTACCAAATTCTCGCCCCGTGCGCTCCCTCAAAAATTGTAGCCGTAGGCAAAAATTATGTCGATCACGCCGCCGAGATGGGAACCCCAGTACCGGAAGAACCCCTGCTGTTTTTCAAGCCTCCGAGTGCCGTCATCCCAGCAGGTGCAGAGATTCGTTATCCGCAGCAGTCGGAAAGGGTAGACTACGAGGGAGAATTAGCCCTGGTAATTGGCGAACATTGTACCAACTGCACTCCCGAACAAGCACACAGCAAAATTTGGGGCTATACCATCGCCAACGACGTAACAGCCAGAGATTTGCAAAAGCGGGACAACCAGT
Source organism: Microcoleus sp. D3_18_C4 (assembly GCF_036702355.1). Taxonomy (NCBI): domain Bacteria; kingdom Bacillati; phylum Cyanobacteriota; class Cyanophyceae; order Oscillatoriales; family Microcoleaceae; genus Microcoleus; species Microcoleus sp. D3_18_C4. Next base: position 11,152 of record NZ_JAUBTF010000102.1, on the reverse strand, counting down.
GGGCGAGGGCCAAAGGGTTCGATACTTTTTGTCCCTTGGGGCCTTGGATTGTCCGCGAACTGAGTCCTGCTGCACAACTGCAGACTTTTGTCAATGAGAGCGAGCGACCGGTACAGTCATCCCCGATCGATCGCATGGTATTTTCCCCAGACTTTCTCGTCTCCTACATCAGTCAAATTATGACCCTAATTCCCGGTGATGTGATACTGACGGGAACGCCGCAAGGAGTAGGGCCACTACAAATAGGCGATCGAGTCCGCATCGAAATTGAAGGCATCGGCAGTCTTGAAAATACAGTAGTTATTAGTAATGGGTAATTGGTAATTATCACCAACAACGGTCACCGGTCAACTGTCAACGGTCAACTGTCAACTAACTAACGAACCTGCATATAAACAGCATCCGAAAGCGGAGGAATCTCTGCATAGCGTCCCAAAAGCGACTGCACGACTGCATAGACAAATGCAGCAAAAGCGCCCAAAAACACCATGTTATACAGAGTTTCCGCAATAAATGCGACTTGAACGCCGTTAGAAAAAATCGGCAAAACCAGACCACACAGCATCAAAACAATGTCTAAAAGAATCGCCTGCATCGCATTAAAACGAATGAAGTGACTGATGTTTTCGTTTCTAACTACTCCTAAATACAGAGCAAAGAAGATAATCAAGCTAGCAAAGGGCAAACTATAAATTTGCATCAATGGAGCTAGCGGTATCAACAACAGTTGCAGGACAGGAAACTGTGTAAACAGAAACCTGCCAAAGGCAAGCCCGTCAACCAACGGGAGCAAATAAGGCAAAGAAGCAAAAATCCGGTCTGGAACAGTTGTAGATCCGCGCCAAGTCATAATGAACTCTCCTGAGTCGATCGATTAACTATGAATTCCATTAAACTCAGGATAACGCAGCAGCAGGGTTTGTGTTCCGACTCGCCCGGAATTGGCTTTTTACTCAGCGGGGAGCAGCCTCAACTACCAAGGGCAGGCTTTCTTATTTAATATTGGCAATGACGAAGCCCATTTGACACTCGTACCGATCGGGCAAATTTTCCGTAGGTTTAGCAACTGGATGTCCACAGCGAAGCTCTCCACCACTCCAGCGCGGTTGCCCAGTGCGATCTGCCAGCAAACAACTTTGGCAAACACACTGAGGGGCAAGCATCTGATTTTCCATTAAAATGACTAACATTTGATACCTCCGGCAGGTTTCACACCAGTAATTTCATTGTATGTCAGGAGTTGGGGACAAACCGCTTAACCTGAACACAACGTAATATTTATGTCAATGGTGCGAAATCCGTAGTACGGTATAAGATCCCCAATTCCCAATCCCAAAACTGTCAAGAGGTTGATTATTGTGACGGACACTAACTTAGAATTCCTTTCCAAAACCGATCCGCTGATTGCCGATTTAATCGGGCAAGAGCTCCAGCGGCAGCGAGACCACCTAGAACTCATCGCCAGCGAAAACTTTACCTCCGCAGCGGTAATGGCCGCTCAAGGCTCAGTGCTGACCAATAAATACGCCGAAGGACTGCCAGCGAAACGGTACTACGGCGGTTGCGAATTTATTGACGGCATCGAGCAAATTGCGATCGATCGCGCCAAACAGCTATTTGGAGCCGCTCACGCCAACGTCCAGCCCCACTCCGGCGCTCAAGCCAACTTTGCAGTGTTTTTGAGCTTGCTGGAACCCGGAGACGGAATTATGGGCATGGATTTGTCCCACGGCGGCCACTTGACCCACGGTTCACCGGTCAACGTATCCGGCAAATGGTTCAAAGCTTTTCACTACGGCGTCAGCCAAGAAACAGAACAGCTCGACTACGACGAAATTTTGGCACTTGCCAAAGAAAACCGACCGAAATTGCTAATTTGTGGCTATTCAGCGTATTCGCGAATTATCGACTTTGAGAAGTTTAGAGCGATCGCCGACGAAATCGGAGCCTACCTGCTCGCCGACATCGCCCACATCGCCGGGTTAGTCGCCACAGGGCATCACCCCAACCCCCTCCCCCACTGTCACGCAGTCACCACCACCACTCACAAAACCCTGCGCGGCCCCCGTGGTGGCTTGATTATGACCAATGACCCGGAATTAGGTAAAAAGTTTGACAAAGCAGTTTTCCCCGGCACTCAAGGTGGGCCCTTAGAACACGTTATTGCGGGCAAAGCAGTAGCTTTCGGCGAAGCATTAAAGCCTGAATTTAAAACTTATTCCGGTCAAGTAATTGAAAATGCACGCGCTTTAGCTGCACAGTTGCAGCAGCGGGGTTTAAAACTCGTTTCCGGCGGCACGGACAATCACTTAATGCTAGTTGATTTGCGATCGGCAAATATGACAGGCAAGCGAGCGGACCAATTAGTCAGCGGTGTGAATATTACTGCTAATAAAAATACCGTGCCTTTCGATCCGGCATCGCCCTTTGTAACCAGCGGTTTGAGACTCGGTTCGCCGGCGATGACCACCAGGGGAATGGGAACAGCAGAATTTACCGAGATTGGCAATATTATTGCCGATCGCCTGCTAAATCCAGATGATGAAAGCGTCGCAGCCGACTGCCTGCGTCGAGTAGCAGCACTGTGCGATCGCTTCCCCTTATATCCCCACTTGTACTTGAAAGTGCCGGCATTAGCTTAATTTTCCTGATCGGCAATGGGAAATTGGTAGTTGGAAGTGTACGGGTAAAAGGGTAAAAGAGCAGGAAAAGATTGAGAGTTGCCGGTAGCGATATTGACAAGCGGTTTTCACCAAAAATATCGATCGCCAATACGGTTTTTAGTAAAGATATTTGTCGGGCGGGGCTGGTTTGACTAACGGTATTTGTCGGTTGCGAAAGATACCGCTCAACTGGGCCCGCTCGCCAAATATCGACTTTTTTGCTCGCGAAAAAGTCGATATTTCAAATCGTTAATTCGAGAGTTATGAATGAAAAACCTGACAATTCGCCCCAGGGCAACTGCCATTGCGGCAAATCTCCGACTCCCAAACCCCCAGTCGCTCTTCAAGATGTTTCCTTGTTATAAGCCATCTGAAATGTAGTAGACTCTGCCTGACAGCCTAATTGCCCCGCACTATTTAAAATTGATTTCAGATGCCGTACCAGTATCTGTACCACATACTCGCTTTTCTGGTTTCTGCGATCGTCGTCCTCTGGAGTACACCAATAGTCAAAAAAATTGGTCTCAAAAGCGGGCGAGTCGATCGGCCAGGCGAGCGAAAAGTCCACAAGCGCCCTATGGTCCGCTTGGGAGGAGTTTCCATCTTTCTCGGCACTATCATTGCCCTCTTATTTGTCTGGCTCTCAGGAGGCTTCATCGATGCTAACGGACAAGTTCTCAATCCCAAAGACGAATACGAAATTTGGGGAGTCACCCTCGGCGGCATCGGATTCTTCCTCATCGGTTTAGCAGACGACCTATTTTCACTCTCGGCCTTAAAACGCTTGCTCATGCAAGTTGGCGTATCCAGCATCGTTTGGATGGCAGGCGTACAAATTGAGTTTCTGACAGTTCCCTCCTTGGGACTGACTAATATTGGCTGGCTGAGCTTGCCAATTACCGTGATTTGGCTCGTCGGCATGGCGAATGCCATCAACTGGATTGACGGTTTGGACGGTTTAGCTGCCGGAGTTTCAGGGATTGCAGCAGTTGTAATGCTGATTGTCAGTCTGGCGATGCACCAACCGGCGGCGGCCCTGATTGCAGCGGCTTTAGCTGGCGGGGCCTTGGGATTTCTGCGCTACAACTTCAATCCGGCTCAAATCTTTATGGGAGATGGCGGGGCTTATTTTATCGGGTTTACTCTCGCTGGAGTGGGAGTAATTGGGTTAGTTAAAACTACGGCTGTTACTTCTGTGTTGCTGCCATATTTAATTTTAGCTGTACCGATTTTAGATATGTCGGCGGTGATTCTCGATCGACTTCGCAACGGCAAGTCACCGTTTATTGCTGACAAGCGCCACCTTCACCACCGACTTCTACAAGCCGGACTATCCCATCGATTTGCGGTTTTATTTATTTACTCGCTGACACTGTGGGTTGGAAGTTTAGCCCTAGCTTTTTCCGTTCCCAGTGGCGTAATTTACGCTATGGGTGCAACCAGTTTGCTGGGATATGCTAGCTGGAAAGTTTGGAGACACGCTCGATAGTCATTAGTCCTTAGTCATTAGTCCTTAGTCATTAGTCATTAGTCAATGGTTAGTTGTTTGTTATTTGTTCTAATAACTAATGCCCCATGCCCAATGCCCTGTTTGGCCAATGCCCAATGCCCCATGCCCCATGCCCAGAGTCCAGTGCCCTGTTTGGCCAATGCCCTGTTTGGCCAATTCCCAATTACCAATGCCCAATTCCCCAATCTAAAATCCAAAATCTAAAATCTAAAATTGAATGGTTGCTGAAATTATTTGTGTTGGCACTGAATTGCTGTTAGGCGATATTCTTAATAGCAATGCCCAGTTTTTAGCCAAAGAATTAGCGAGTCTGGGAATCCCTCACTACTATCAAACAGTGGTGGGGGACAATCCAGAACGCATCAAACAAGTGTTAGAAATTGCCGTCAGTCGATCGCAGCTTTTGCTCTTCACCGGAGGCCTGGGCCCCACACCAGACGACCTCACAGTCGAAACGATCGCCGATTTTTTTGGGGTTCCTCTCATCGAAAAGCCGGAAATTATCGCAGATATCGAATACAAATATGCCCAGCGGGGACGCACCATGAGCCCCAGCAATCGCAAACAAGCTTTAATTCCAGAAAGTGCGGACATTCTGCCAAACCGCAGCGGTTCTGCACCGGGCATTATTTGGCAGCCGGTTTCTGACGTGACAGTAATGACATTTCCCGGCGTACCGGCGGAAATGCACTTGATGTGGCGAGAAACCGCCGTTCCTTACCTGAAAAATGGCGGCTGGTGTAGCGCCACTATTTACAGCCGCACATTAAAATTTTGGGGGATTGCTGAGTCGGCATTGGCGGAAAAAGTAGATAGTTTTCTGAATTTAACTAATCCTACTGTGGCTCCCTACGCCAATCACGGCGAAGTCAAACTGCGGATTTCGGCCCGCGCGGAGTCCTCCGTGGCTGCGAAAAACGTGATTGAGCCGATCGAACAACAATTGCGGCAAATTGCCGGCTTAGACTGTTACGGTGCTGATAGCGATACCCTCGCTTCCACTGTCGGCCAACTGTTGCTGGATGCGGGACAAACTCTTAGCGTTGCTGAATCCTGCACCGGAGGAGGATTGGGGGCGATGCTGACTGGTGTTCCCGGCAGTTCGAGCTACTTTTTAGGTGGGATAATTTCTTACGACAATCGGGTTAAGGAAGGATTATTAGGTGTTAATCCCCAAGATTTAGCCGAATTTGGCGCAGTCAGCCACCAAGTGGCAAAACAAATGGCTGCGGGAGTTCGCGCCAGCCTCAATACCGATTGGGGATTGAGCATTACAGGCATCGCCGGGCCCGGAGGCGGCACAGATGCTAAGCCTGTCGGACTGGTTTATGTCGGTTTAGCGGGGCCCCACGGGGACGCAGAAAGTTTTGAATACCGTTTTGGCGATGCCAGAGGCCGCGATTGGATTCGGAATCTGAGTAGCTGTACGGCGCTCGATCGGCTCCGGCGTAAATTATTGCTGGCAAAAGCGTAGAAAAAATCCTACGATTGGTCAATTGTCAACAGTCAATCGTAAGCTTAAGCTTTATTTAAGACTCTATACTCTGATATAATTCGGCAATTTTCCTTTTGCCTCTTGATTATCTGTAAAGATTCGTTATGATAATAAGATAGGACTGATTGGCCAATATACTGAATCTCTCCATTGCTCAAAATAACCAGCAAGCGAGAAAGCAAGTTTGACCTTTGGTTTCAAAGTCGTGCCTGCTTATTTTCAGATATTTAGCCGTCGGTTTAGCAATCTAGACTATAAAAAAAGGAGCTATCCGTTCAATGGAAGACATTGAAAAGGTGCTGGAAGAAATTAAAGAATGGGTTCGCAAGCTGATAGAAGGACTGCTGAGTCCCGATCCTGAACCGGAACTTGAACCGATTCGTATTCCTGTCAACCAACCAAGGAATCGCAGGTAGTCGGGACTGAATTAGAAGCTTAAGGTTTAAGGTTTGACGTTTGAGGTGGCAGGGTGGTTCTAAATCCCATGTCAAAACTCTCATAATTTTTGTTGCGCTGGAAATTTTAAAATTGTTAAATATCCTGGTACTTCACGGCCCTAATCTGAATCTATTGGGTCAGCGAGAACCTGGAGTTTATGGTTCTGCGACTTTAAATGATATCAACAAGTTGCTAGAACGAGAAGCGCAAGCCCTCCAGGTGCAAGTCTCAATTCAGCAGTCGAATCATGAAGGGGTGTTGGTGGATGCAATTCACTCGATGTTAGGGCAGCACCAAGGCTTATTGATTAATGCTGGAGCTTATACTCATACGAGTGTGGCAATTAGAGACGCGATCGCCGCAGTGAATATCCCTGCGGTAGAAGTTCATCTGAGCAATATTTATCGGCGGGAAGCTTTTCGGCATCACTCGTTTATCGCAGCGGTGGCGATCGGGCAAATCAGCGGTTTTGGCTCAGAAAGTTATCGGCTGGGGCTGCAAGCTCTAGTTAGTTACCTGATTAAAAATTAGAAATTTACCGATTGTAGCGATCGGATAAGGGCAGGTTTTAGATGGAAAACCAGCCCTTATATGTTTGGGTTGAATTCAAATTAATCACAAAAGTTACGCAAAGAAGGAAACCAGGAAGAATTCTAAATTACCAATTACCAATTACCAATTACTAGCAACTTGAGTTAAATTCAAATGCGGCATTCCCTGTTGAGCAAGTTTCAAGGAACCATCCTAGGGGCAGTTTTAGGAGACTCTATAGGCCTGCAATACCAGAGGCAACTCGTGGGTATTCCCCCCCAAACAGAAGACTTGCAGCCGATTTTACAACTGACAAAACACCAACAATTGACCGTAAGTGGCGCAACATTGGCGTTGAATTCTGTCAACAGTAAAATCCCAACTCGCAAAGACTCATCCGCATCCGGGACACTTGCGGTAGCGTGTGCTCAAAGTTTAATTCGGTGTAGGGGTTTAGATTTAAAAGATTGGCGCGATACTTGGGAAGCATTTGCCAAGTCGGAAATCTACCATCCCCGCAACAGTGAGTTTCAAACCCTGCTTAACCCTGGTGAAGCTGCTGTTGCTGCGCTGCCATCCGCGATGTTTTTTCACGAAAATAAAGCCAAGCTGCGAGAAAAAATCATGCTGGCGATAGAGGTTTGGCACCACGAAAACCAGCCAGAATGGGAAACAGCAATTTTAGCAGTAGCATATACGATCGCCCGCTCTCTCAAAGAAAGACTTGACCCCGCGACAGCGATCGAGCAAACACTTGCCTACCTGAAAACAGATAATGCCTTAACAGAGCTGCTGCTGCAAGTGCAAATACTACTAGAAAAGGGAGCCGATTTAGAAACAGCCGCCACTCATCTGTGCAAAAGCGCCACAGCTTTGCGAGAAAGACAGGGCGAAGGTGAAAAAAAATTACAAACCGAGTCAATTGTCAACCCTGGAAATTTCATTCCCATTGCCTTAGCTTTCTACTGCTTTTTGAACACCCCAGAAGACTTGCGCTTGTCAGTGGTGCGGGCCGCCCGCTGTGGCATAGCTGGACAAATAACCTGCGCTTTGACAGGAGCTTTGTCTGGAGCCTATAACGGCGTTGCTGGGATTCCTGTAGAATGGCGACAGGTATCTTCGGCTGAGGTTAATTCGCAGCAGCTAGCCGAGGGCCGAGAACCCTCGCTCTGGGGAACGGGCAGCGAGGCAAAAATTGTAGAGTTAGCAAATAACCTGTTTGCTGTTTGGGCAGGAGTTTACAGCCCAGATGCCGGACTGGATTCCGCAGCGCTAGCCCGATCGGTGGCTGCACCTTATGTCATTAGACCTCGTAAAATATAAAGTTTGGAGCTTTTAACGGTAAGGGGACACCAGAAATTAGCAATTAGCCATTAACAACTCAAAAGCGAAAGTGGAAGGAGAGCAACAATTAAAGATTAAAAAGTGAGAAATTAAATGTGAAAAATTAAATCCGACGCCCCTGCCCCAACAAGCCAGGTTTAAACGAGAATAGGGGGTTGGGAAACGAAGAATCTACGGAGAAACGGGGTTTTTAGCCCTCGCGCGCGAGTTCTGTTCAAGATGGACAAGGGAAGCAAAGAAGCTGCTTGCGTTGTGGGCCACAGTCAGGAAAGCCAACTGCTGGCGATAGTCAGACAAAGTGGCCTGGAGGGCTGAATATTCAGCCACGGTAGTTCAGATAAAATCAATCAAGATGCCTAGTCAGAAATTCTGACAAAGCTGCTGGATAACAGTGATATATCTTCGACACAAATGAATACGCTCTCCTCATTGATGCGGCAGATTGAGCAGCTAGGGGCTGCGCGCTCACTGCGCCAACACATTGCTAAAGTGCAAAATGGCTGTAGCAAAGCAGATACAGATCGCGCTGGCGGGCCTCTCCTGAGCCGTTTGTCGCGCCCGAAATGGATTCTTCCCGAGACTTTTACTACTAGATTTACAAGTAAAACCTCCAAATCAAGTCTCAAAAATCAAGCTCGTTCCCCTATGTTGGCGCTGGTAGCGGTAGTTTCCCTAAGCAGCACTCTGGGCCACCGCTTCTACAACCAGCCGAAACTGGATGTGGGGACGAAAGCTCCTCAGACGATTAAGGCTCCTGCTACTGCTAGCGTCCCCGATTACAAAACTACTGAAGAACAGCGGAAAGCAGCGCGGACAGGGGCTGTAGCGATATTAATGCTGGATTCGGCGGTCGATCGACAAATTTATCAAGAATTGCAACAATTTTTGCAGCAGGGAAGCGAGCTACGGGAGGCGGTAGGCCCGTTTCCGTTTGCGAGTACCTCGGCGCTCTCACTTGCGGTTCAGGTTTACTTGCGGGGCTGTCCCGAGTGGGAGTGGCGCTCGATTTTGGCGCAAGCGGGTGACAAAAGTGCAACTTCCGAGCGATTGAGTTTGGATTCCCCGGCAATTGCTGGGGCAACAGATAACAAGTCTCAGCAAGATGCTATAGCTCAACTGCAAGCTTACAGCCGATCGGTCCGGGCAGCAGAATTTCAAAGCCTGACAGACAGTATTTCCTCTGCTCGCCAGCGCTATCTCAATGCTGTGGAGGCGCTGGAAAAACCTTCGGTTTTGGGGCTGCCACAGATTTACGATACTTCGCTGTTTGATTGGTCGGATGCAGCTTGGCAGAAAACCCAAACCGGTATGAGTCGGGCGGCAAAAAGGATGGTGGCTCAAGGTATCCCGCAGGGGTTGCCCAAAGAGATTTTGCAAGAAGCCGTGAAGCTGCAAGTGGCTGATGAAGTGCCGTTAGAGTCCCAAGCTTTGGCGGTGGAGGGTTTAACAGCGATTTTGCAGCCAAATCTGGTGAGAGATCGCGAGGAAACCAAACAGCTAGCTGAATTAGCGGCGCAAAAGGTGAAACCGGTGATGATCGCAGTAGATCAGGGCGAGATAATTGTTGCCCAAGGACAAGAGATCTCGCAGCAAGATTTCGTGTTGCTGGACTATTTTGGTTTAAGTCGGCGGGGGGTGAATTGGCTGGGGCTGACGGGTTTTGTTTGTTTAGTCGGGGGGGCAATTGCGATCGTACTGCTGGTGGAAAGGCACTACCGCTTGCGCCGCAGAGATCATTTGCTATTGCTGCTGCTGACTTTGAGCGCGCCGGTGCTAGTGAGTTTGGGGCTGCCTTGGACGAGTTTGCCGGCGATCGGGATTTTAGCGGGCGGCTTCTACGGTTCGGCGGTGGGAGTCACGGTGGTGGGGCTGCTGTCGGCGCTGCTGCCCGTTGGCTTAAATGTGGACTTGATTCATTTGGTGGCTAGCGGGGCGGGGGGATTGCTGGGCGCTTTTATGGCCGGGCGGCTGCGATCGCGCGAGGAATTGGCTCTTTTGGGCTTGGCTGTTGGGTTGACTCAGGGTACGGTTTATCTGGTGGGGACTTTGATTGCCAGCGCGGCTGCCGGTGCGATTTGGTACGTCGTGCTCGGTACGGTGGGCGCGCAAAGTTTGGCCGGTTTGGCTTGGAGCGTTGTGGCGATCGGCGTCAGCCCTTATTTGGAACACGTTTTTGACTTGATTACGCCGATCCGGCTGGCGGAACTTGCCAATCCCAACCGCCCGCTGTTGAAGAAATTGGCTGCCGAGGTTCCGGGGACTTTTCAGCACACGCTGTTTGTGGCGAGTTTGGCGGAGGCTGCGGCCCGGGAACTCGGCTGCAATGTTGAGCTGGTCAGAGCTGGAACATTATACCACGATATTGGAAAAATGCACGACCCGCTCGGATTCTGTGAAAATCAAATGGGTGGGGGCAACAAACACGATGAAATTAATGACCCTTGGGCAAGCGCGGAGATTATTAAAAAGCACGTTACCGAGGGTTTGGTGATGGCGCGGAAGCATCGATTGCCAAAGGCGATTCAGGCGTTTATTCCTGAGCACCAAGGTACAATGTTAATTGCTTACTTCTACCACCAAGCGCAGCAAATTGCTGCACAAGAAATAGAAGATTTAAAGATTGCTTTGCCAGATGCGGATAATTCAAAGTTAACAATCGCAAGTCGCCAAGTGAGGGAGGAGGATTTTCGCTACGATGGGCCGATTCCGCAGTCGCGGGAAACCGGGATTTTGATGCTGGCGGATTCTTGCGAGGCTGCTTTGCGATCGCTCAAGGATGCTACTCATGAAGAGGCTTTGAATATGGTTAATCGGATTTTGAGGGCTCGCTGGCAGGATAATCAGTTGATTGATTCGGATTTGACGCGGGAGGATATGTCTCTAATTGCGGAGATTTTTGTGCGAGTTTGGGAACAGTTCAATCACAAGCGGATTGCTTACCCTAGTGCAGTTTTCACTCCCAGGTAGGAGGAAATGTTTAGTTATTAAAAATCAGTTGGCATTTGAGTTGTGAATGAGATTGCATTGCGATTTGCCGCGCAAATAGTCATGCACTTCAGGATTGTTACTGACAATTACCACAGTTTGTTTGATTCCTGGGGGGGTAACAACCAGCCTGAAACCCATACCTTTGTAAGGATTGAGCCAATGTGTGCTAAAAAAAAATAGGCA
>NZ_JAUBTF010000101.1:0-15072 GCF_036702355.1 Microcoleus sp. D3_18_C4 | reverse complement strand
ACCGAAACTGGTCTAAACTAACTATGTTATTCTACCACAAATATAGTCTGTCTACTTACGCCGAGCTGTACTAGGGGGTGTTCTTTTTGGGCGAAAACCCGAATAAATTCTTTGAATACCCGATTGAATCGATTTTGGGATTCTACAGGGGCGAGTTCTGGGACTTCTGGCTGTTTGCCGATGATTAATTCAACTTTTGGAATTACGTCGGCAATTACTTGGCCGTCTGTTCCCACTGCTGTTAAAATTTTAGTGCGCCATATTTCTAATGAAAGTGCACTTTCTGTTAGCAATTGCCGCAGCAATGAGTTAAATGCTTGGATTAATGAGGCATAAGGAATGTTGCGTTTTAACTGGTCAAATTTGCCGCTAATGAAGTAACCTTTTGACCTGGTAATAGGTTTACTAACTTCGTTGACTACGGCTGATTTACCGATGCCTGAGTAGCCTGATACTAGCATTAATTCGCTGCTTCCTGATGGGGGCAATTTTTGTTCAAAGGTAGCTATTTTTTCTTCTGACAAATTGTTGGCTAAGCCCCCTCTTACACGTTCAAACGCTGCTAGCAATTCATTAACCTGATTTTCCCTACCGTACAATTTTTGGGGTATCAACAACTGGCTGAGAATATCTAAGCGTCCGGGGATGAAGTCGGCAATTTGTCCGTTGATTTCTAACTGATGCAAAGAAATTTCTAAGTCTGCTAACAATCCGGCCGCACTTTGATATCTATCTTCGGCATTCTTTGCCATCAATTTCATCACTATCTCTGAGATAGCGACAGGTATTTCTGAATTGATTTGATGGGGATATATTGGTTGAACTGCGATGTGGCTATAAACTATTTCTAAGGGGTCGTTGCTGCAGAAAGGCAATTTTCCTGTCAGCATTTCATATAATGTGATCCCAAGGGAATAAAAGTCTGTGCGGTAGTCGAGGGTGCGGTTCATTCTCCCGGTTTGTTCGGGTGACATATAGGCTAAGGTGCCTTCGACTGAGTTGGGATTGTTAAATTGGGGATTTTCTTTGTTGAGTTTTGTGGCAATGCCGAAGTCGGTGAGTTTTACTTGTGTTGTTTGCGAGTTAATTATGATGTTGCTGGGTTTGATGTCTTTGTGAATAATGTGATGAAAATGCAGGTATTGTAAGGCTTTGACTATTTGGATGGCGATGTTTAAATTTGCTTGCAGGCTCAAGGTTTCTCTTTCCAGCAGTTGGGCGAGGGATTCGCCGCCAAAGTCTTCTAAAACGATTCCTAATCGGTGGTCAAATGTTTCGAGACTGATGGCTTTGACGATTTGTTCGCTGTCTAAATTTTGGCGGATTTGATATTCGTGTTTGAGCCTGGTAATGGCTTCGAGGGTGGGATATTCGGCTTTGAGGACTTTGAGAATTGCTGGGGGCGCGTCTGTCGGTGTTTGTCCGCGATAGATTATTGTTTCGACGCCTTCGTGCAGAGTAGAATTTATTTGGTATTTGGATAAGGTTAACATCACTTAAGTTATAAATTACAGGAGCTAATTCTCATTAGCTTAACACTACTTAATCTTAATCTTGTGTGATTCCGATCGTGTATTTGGCGATTCCCAATCACACGGAATATACACTAAGTGAAAATGTGGGCTTGGTCGTTGATGTCAACAAACATCTTAAATGTAATCTCGGTCTTGTGTGTGAGTCCCGAATGCTTTCGCTGCAGAGTTGTTCATGGGGATAGGAGCGATCGCACTCTGTGTCAAACAGGAGGAGATGGGAGCGATCGCACTGGGTCTAAAACAGGCAATTGAACGGGTTCTCAATCGCTGACTACTGTAACTTCACAGATAGTAGCAATAGATTCCGGTTCAGGTAAAATACGCACGCGGGCGAATTTTAAACCGCTGACTCCTTGGAGTGATTCTACCATACCAGTCTGAACTTTTGGCTCTACCCAACCTTCGCGAGACAAGTAGCGCAAGTATTGTTGGTACTCTTCCCATTCGTCTTCGGTTGAATAAACTACCGTTAACATTCCTGGCTGGGTAATTCGCTCTTGTGCGTCTTTGTCAACGGCTTTTTCTATCCGCTTTTTGACGAGTTCATAGCGGATGTCGCGAGTGCCTTTGACATCAAACATTTTTTCGGTGTTTTCGTTGTGAAAAATGTCGATAGTCGTATTCTGTACTAATACTAAATGTGCGAGTTCCATGTTGATTTGAGACTCGGCTTGCAGGCGAAAAACTGTGCGGCCACAGTCGCAAATTGCTCGCAGTTGTTCGTACCGCAAACTGTGTAGGTGAAACTGGCTGAATGTGGGGTCGATCGATTTTCCTGCATAAATCATGTGATCGATGCCGTCGGTGCATTCGATGTCGCAGTAGTGGGGCAAAATTTGCTGCATTTTTTCTTGCCAGCGGGCCCAGGTTTCTTGGAGTTTGGTGCTGATTAGGTTCAACATTTGGTCGTAGCGGTTGCGATCGCTGTAAACGCAGTTGTGTTCGTTTTCACAGGCTGCTTGATAAGCTTCAACGGCTGCCTGAACCTTGGGCCCGCACTGCACAAAATAGTCAAAATATACTTCTAAATGCTCGTTTAAATACTCGGCTGCTCGCACCTCCATATCGACTGTTACTTTTTGTTTTAAATGCTCGATGTAGTCGAGCAAGTCGAGCCGCAGTTGCGCGCCGAGGTGGGTAGTTTGTGTTTGGCAAACGGCATCAGCTATGGCTAAACCTAAGCGGAATTGCTCGAGCAAATCAGTTTGAATGGCTCGGTTTCTTTCGTCGCTAGAACCGCGAATGTCCGAAATTCCGTACAGTGGATGAACGTCAGCAAATACGATTGTTTCTGGAGGTAGTCCCCAACTTCGCCTTTCTGCTTCTTGGGCGAACCGCCACTCGACTGCGGGGTGGATGTTGTGAATGTGGGTAAACCGCTCCTGGATGGCTTGCCGCAGGGCTGCAATGAAGGCGGGAATGAGTTCTTGGGCGTGTTGAGCGTCAATGCCGTTGAAGTGGTTTGGCCGATCGCACAACAGCCCCACGACACCCAAAATCCGCACCCCGCACCCCTCACGGGTGACGGATTTGACTACGAGGGGCACCAGCAGCATCGATCGAGTTCCCATTCTCCGCAAAGTTCGATCGCACTCGGTTTCGCACTCCCTACGCAAGTCTGGCACGTTCCAAACTTGATTTGCTGCTGTGGCCTTCAAAAAGTGAGAAGCTTCTAGGGAGTGCATTGAATAAAGAATCGGCTGCAAATGTTGGCCGTCTTTTGCAACTAATAGCTGTACTTGTTCGCCGTCGGGGCGCAGCAGCAAAGTGCCGTCAGCATTGAAGAGCGATCGCAAACACCGATCGATTTTCTCAAATTTGTCTGGCCGCAGCATCGAATCTTGATCGATCAATAACTGAGTCAGCCGCCGAATTTGCTCCTGCACGGTGACATCAAAACCTTCTAGCAGCAGCAAGCCTTCTACGCGATAATTATCCAACTGCAATCGAGCGGCTAAATTCTCCAGTTGATTCGGCTGCATCAGCCAAGCTTCCCGTTCCGCAACAGGCATTAATCTTAAAGAAATATCCGCAAATTCATCTATTTTTGAGTTAATTCGAGTAATTTTTAACTGTTCCGAACCCAGCCAAAATTCTATAAATCTGGATTCTCGATGTTTGGGGTTTTTTACACTCGCCGTGACAGGTTCGTCTAGCACCCGTAAACCGTCGGTGTCAATTTGATAATATTGCTTAAATACCCAGTGCAAAAGGTGGCGACGGTACAATTGTTCTGCTGTTTTGCCCCCCCAATCCTCGAACAGTTCCAGCAGAGTGAGGTGGGTGTCTGCAAACCAACCGTTGGTAGATTGAGTTCCCAAAGACATTTCCTCCCAACCCGCCAAGCGACACAATGCCGCGTTAGCATAACGCAGGGCAAAAGTTCCCGGTTCCACTACTGCGATTAAAACGCGGCGGTCGCCAAGAAATTGAAACAATCGCTGTAAATCTTGTTTCCACGTTTTCAAGGGTTCAATTTCTGAAGATTGACTGGGTACTTTGCCCGCCAAAGCTTCCAGTAGCTGTTCTATACTTGGTTCGCTGGGCAGATTGTTACTGTCTTGCTTTGTTGGGACGATATCTGTCGCTGGCAGTGATTTTACGGAGTTGTTGTTTTGATGGGAAGACGATTTAGGAGTAGACATGAGTAAAACACCTGAAAGCAGTGGATTTTGCCAAAGAATATCAGCGATCGGCGATTATGACTTTGTAAAGAGCTTATATCCTGTTTGTAAAGTTTGTGTATGGGTATCGGAAACTGGGTTTTTTCTCGGAGGATGGGCCCAGGGACTTTTACTTTTATTCACAAACAACCTCTCAGTCTCGACGTTATAGGTGATATTAACGTGTTTACTGCCTGGGGGGTAACACCCATTATAAGCGGTAGACTGTAGCGGATAGTGTCAGCAACTAATGCTATTTGACTCAAAGGCGAGATCTATAGCAGGTTTGGGTTGAATGAAGCACAGCCCTGGTAATTGGTAATTGGGAATTGGGAATTGGTAACTTATACGATCGCCTAGCCGAAGTATTGGTAATTCTAATTGACGATAGACTAGCAGGTTGCTTGTCATTAATTGAGGAAATAAAAGTTGCAGCCAAAATCCAAACATACTTGCTATTTGGCAAGGAAATAATTAAAATGTATAATACAGCTAACAGGATTTTTGAAAGGACATACTTATGGCTTTAACGGTTAACAATCTCATTGCCGATGTGACGGGATTTCCTGTATTTGCTGGGGGCGGTCCACGTCTTTTGGGCTTCGCTACACCCGATGAGATTAACGTAGGGAATGGAAATTTGTCGTCTTTTCCCTGGGGAGTTTGGGGACTGGACGGCAACGATACTATAGGAGGTTCATCCGATTCCAACGAACGTCTGTTAGGAAATAACGGCAATGATATTATCGGTGGTGGTGGCGGAAATGACATAATTTACGGCGGGAAAGAGGACGATCGCCTGGATGGAAATGATGGCAACGACGTAGTTAGGGGCGACGCCGGAAATGACCTTATCTTCGGAGGCTTCGGGAACGATATCCTGCGGGGAGGGCAAGGAGACGACGATTTAGATGGCAATGAGGGCAACGATTTCTTGGTGGGCGATCGGGGAGTTGACGTGCTCACGGGAGGCCTCGGTGCTGATATATTTGTGCTCAGAAGCAACGATGAAGCATTTGGTATAAATGGAGCCGATGTCATTACCGATTTTAACTTCGACGAGGGCGATCGTATTGGCCTTACCGACGGTTTAACAGAACTAGACCTTTTCTTTGAAGACGACAATTTGATTGCTTACGATAACGACGGAATTATCAATGACATGGTGATTGAAAACATATTTACTGGACAAATTGTGGGGGTAATTTTAAATACCAACAGCTTTGAACTTACGGGTGCATTTGAACAAGCGAGTCCGTTTGCATTGGCAGTTAATGGTTCTCAATTCCAGTTTTTAGCTTAGTTATTTGTAGGAATTAGACGGGCTATAAAGTTAGTGCCGGGTACGAGACACGGCAGTTTGGCGTAGGACACGGCACTGCCGTGTCCCTACAGATAGCGGGCAATTAATCTATACGCAACCGTACTTGGGAAAATTGATATTAAAACAGTTCTTCCTTTAAATATTTTTTAGGCTAATCTAAAAGTAGAAATTAAAACTCGGGGAAAGTTAGTAGTAGTTCCGAATTAATTACACAATATTTCTACTGAAACCCTTGCCTAGCAAGGAGTCTTTATGTAATTAATTTTGTGTGGTTACTTATATATTGTATCCGCTCAATAATTCGGGGCCGACTACCCACTAAGGAACGATTTTGCGTCATTTGACGTGCATCGTTGAGCGATTTACCCCGGATTATTGAGCGGATACATCAAAACCCACATAAAATAACTTCAAAACATCCAACTATAAAAACAATCGCCCTTCTACAGAAAAGAGCGATCGCCTGTTTTTTGGGGAAGGGCGATCGCTTCAAATCTATAATCAAGCAAACAGCAAGTTTTCTACTAGAGTTTTAGGTTCTGGGAGAGATTTATCATCTACCTGATATTCTTCACCTAAAAGCTCTAATACCTCTACTGCATTCTGCAAAGCTTCTTCGTAGGTATCTCCATGAGTGTGGAACTGCTGAGATGGAAAATCAGGTAAGTGAACTAGGTAGCAATTATCTTCCTCCGACCATTGAATAACAATTATATAAGGTAATTTCATGATTCATGTTCATCTTCTTCAATTGCTTTCAATATTCCAATTTTTCGATTAACTTCTCTCTCTAAATACAGTTTGGCATCATCGCCATCATTTCCAGCAATGGTAATTGGTTCATGATAGTAGTCAAGCATGAACCCATCTTGTATGGCTGCCTTTTGCCGAACGATAAGTAAACCCAGCTTTTAGTAGCAGGCTTTTGAGTTCTCGAATCTTTTGGGGCATAAGCAGACATAAAAATTGTCGCAAGGTGACGGAAATACTTTAATCATATTCCCGAAAGTAGGGTTTGTCCAAACGTACCCTACTACATGAATTTGAATTAGTTTCAGCATCAATCCGCGTTCCTCAGCGGTTAGAAAATAAAAACATTCAACTTTCAGCAAAACCCCAATCCAAAAACTCCCATTTAGCCTAAAATTAAAAATACTGACTAGCCTAAATTGCCCTATGTTTGAAGCCCTTGCCGATCGACTCGAATCCACCTGGAAAAAACTGCGCGGACAAAATAAAATCTCCGAGTCCAACATCCAAGACGCGCTCAAAGAAGTCCGCCGCGCCCTCCTGGAAGCCGATGTCAACCTCCAAGTCGTCAAAAACTTCATCGGAGAGGTAGCGGCAAAAGCACAAGGCGCAGAAGTCGTTTCAGGCGTTCGTCCCGACCAACAATTCATCAAAATCGTTCACGACGAACTCGTGCGTGTCATGGGGGAAACCAACGTACCCCTCGCCACCGCCGAATCCGGGCCCACAGTGATCCTGATGGCAGGTTTGCAAGGAACCGGGAAAACCACAGCTACCGCCAAACTAGCGCTGCACCTCCGCAAACAAAATCGTACCGCACTGCTAGTCGCAACCGACATTTATCGACCAGCCGCGATCGACCAATTGCTAACCCTCGGCAAACAAATCGACGTACCCGTATTTGAATTAGGCAAAGACATTGACCCCGTAGAAATTGCCCGCCAAGGTATCGAACACGGCAAACAAATCGGCATCGATACCATCATCGTCGATACAGCAGGCCGCCTGCAAATCGACCAAGACATGATGGCAGAATTGGGCCGCATCAAAGAAACAGTACAACCCCACGAAACGCTGTTAGTTGTTGATGCCATGACCGGCCAAGAAGCAGCAAATTTAACCCGCACCTTTCACGAACAAATCGGCATTACCGGCGCAATCTTAACCAAATTAGACGGCGACAGCCGCGGCGGTGCAGCCTTGTCAGTGCGACAAATATCCGGCGCGCCGATTAAATTTGTCGGCGTCGGCGAAAAAGTGGAAGCTTTGCAACCATTTTATCCCGATCGCATGGCATCGAGAATACTCGGCATGGGCGATGTCTTGACGCTAGTAGAAAGAGCGCAAGAAGAATTTGACATCGCCGATGCCGAAAAAATGCAAGAGAAAATGCTTACGGCAAAGTTTGACTTTACCGACTTTCTCAAGCAAACCAGACTGCTCAAAAACATGGGTTCCCTCGGCGGCATCATGAAAATGATTCCGGGGATGAACAAACTTTCAGACGAACAAATGCGGCAGGGAGAAGTGCAGCTAAAACGCACCGAAGCCATGATTAATTCCATGACAGTTGAAGAACGCCGCAATCCCGAACTTTTAGCAAGTTCTCCATCCCGTCGCCGCCGCATCGGCAAAGGCGCAGGCTACGCTGAAAACGACGTAACTAAGCTGGTGAGCGATTTCCAGAAAATGCGTACAATGATGCAGCAAATGAGTCAAGGCAACTTTACAGGAATGGGAGGATTGCCGGGAATGCCGGGAATGCCCGGAATGGGTGGCCCCGGAATGCAGCCCGGTTCCCGTGGCTATATGGGAGCCCAGCAGAAGAAGAAAAAGAAAAAAGATAAGCCAAAAAAAGGTTTCGGACAGTTGTAGAAAGCATCAAAATTATTGCACGATTGTCAAAAATTTGTAGGGGCGGGTCCACCAAAAATAATTGCCTAAAACCGATAATCTCGTAAACCCGCCCCACCCCCCGCGATAGTTCTTATTTAACTCTTTTATTGTTACCGAGTTCAATCTAAAAAAGCCTGTAATTAAATATGGTACAAACAATTACTCAATCAGAAATCATATCTATAGAATTGCCAAACGCGATCGGACTTCTTGTCAGTAGCGAGCAATTCGAGGCCCTAGCCTTGGCCAATCCCGGCTTGAGATTAGAGAGAAATGTATAAGGAGAGTAGGCTTTTGCGCCTTTCCTACAAGAGATTCATAAAATTTATTGTGGCTAAACTAGATGGCCTGCTAGCTTACTACCCCTACTTTTATGCCTAATAGTTCGGTTGCCTTTTCGCTGTCTACAGGCTTAGAAAATAAATATCCTTGCCCCAACTCACACCCCAACTCTCGCAGTTTCTGTAGCTGTGTTGGCGTTTCTATGCCTTCTGCCACAATATCCATACCTCGGCTGCGAGCCAGCGTCACAATTGTCTGGATAATTTCTACGCCACTGTTGTCTGAGCCAATGCGGCTCACAAAAGACCGGTCAATCTTTAAGGTATCAATGGGAAACTCATGTAAGCGACTTAAAGAAGAGTAGCCCGTGCCAAAGTCATCGATACACAACAGAATGCCTAGAGCTTTTAGCTGCTTCAACATCTTTTCTTCTCTGGATACTGTTTCCAAAATGCAACTTTCAGTAATCTCTAGTTTGAGACGGTAGCTGGGAAAGCCAGTCTGCTGCAAAATCTCCTCAATTCGATTGAGTAGGTTTGCTTGCTTGAGCTGCACGGGGGAAAGATTGACATTAATCGCCAAGGGTGGTGTTTGGGGAAACTGTTGCTGCCAAATACTAATCTGGTGACAAGCTTCCTGCAAAACAAACCACCCCAATTCATTGATCAAACCAGTTTCTTCAGCCACAGGGATAAACTCAGCAGGCGGGTAGATGATGCCAGATGGGTGATGCCATCGCACCAAAGCTTCAAAGCCACTCAGTTGCCCCGTAGAAAGGGAGACAATTGGCTGGTAGTGAACGCAAAATTCTTGTAGCGCCATTGCCCTTCTCAAGTCGTTCTCCAACTGCAAGCGCGTCATCGCCACAGTTTGCATAGCTGGATCGAAAATTTCGTAACGCCCTCTACCTTGAGCTTTAGCATAATACATAGCGATATCCGCATCTCTGAGTACGTCTTCTGGGCGATCGTAACCCATTGTGCTAACGATAATTCCAATGCTGATCTCGGTAAATACTTCATAATCATTCAAATTAAACGGCTGCCTTAATTGATTTTGGATGCGTTCAGCCACCCTGTTTGGTTCATCAATATCTTTAATATCTTCCAGCAAGATCACAAATTCATCTCCTCCAAACCGCGCAACTGCATCTGTGTGGCGTAAACAAACTTGCAGTTGACGAGCAACGCTTTTTAGTAATTCATCCCCAACCAAATGTCCGAGGCTATCATTCACTACTTTAAAGCGATCTAGGTCAATAAATAGCACCCCATATAGATAATCTTCATGTCTGTACGACAAGTCGATCGCCTGTTGCAGCCGATTCATAAACCAAGCGCGGTTAGGCAAACCAGTTAGCGCGTCGTGAAAAGCATCATGTCCTAATTTTTCTTCTCTTTCCAACAACTGAACTTGAGCCTGTTGAAGCTCGTTGCAGGCTTCTCTAAGTTCAGCCGTTTGAGAAGCCACCCGTTCCTCTAACTCAGAAGTGAGTTTCTGCAAGGCCGCTTCCGCCTCTTTTCGCGCTTCAATTTCCTGTTTGAGAAGCACATTTTGCTCTTCCAGGGTCTTAGTCAAATTTCGCAGTCTCAGGTGTAGTTGCACGCGGGCTAGGACTTCTTCTTGCTGAAAGGGTTTGGTAATATAATCTACTGCCCCCATTGACAGACCTTTAACCTTATCGACGCGATCCGTAAGAGCTGTCATAAAAATCACAGGGATATCTTTCGTTGCTACCGATGCTTTTAAGCGGTAGCAAGTTTCAAAGCCATCCATCCCCGGCATCATCACATCTAACAATATGATATTTGGCGAAACTTCTTGTAACTTCTCAATAGCACTTTCCCCATCCTTAGCTACTAAAACCTTGAAGCCTGACTCCTTCAAAAAATCGAACAGAAGTTTGAGGTTATTCGGGTTATCGTCAACAATTAAAATTACATTGTCTTTTTGGTTAACCATTTTATTAGCCCAAATGTTTTTTTACAAAAGCTAGTAGTTCTTTTTCTTCAAAATTTTTGGCAAATTGCAAGATTTTATTAGCAAAGGGTAGATAGTTGCCGTCTATCTGCTTGAGTCTATTGGCTTCCTGCTCAACCACTTCAATATCGCCGATCCGAGCCGCATTAAACAGCGCTACCAGCTCTGCTGATGGCGGTATCACAAGCTCATCACTCTGAACGTTTAATAAATCCGTGAAACCTTCCTGGCGTGCGATCGCCAAATCCGCAGGGTGGTCGTAGATCCATTCTATTTGTAAGTAATTTTTTAAGACTTCTAGCAATTCTTCTACTTGGATAGGCTTTGCTAGGAACTCGTTACAACCTGCTTCGTGGCTATTTTTCCGATCGAATTCAAACACGCTGGCGCTGGATGCTATCAATATTACATCCTTAAACTCTGATGACTTTCGGAAGCGCCGCGACATTTCAAATCCATCCATTACTGGCATCACTAAGTCTGTAATAATCAGATCTGGTTGAAAATCAATGGCTTTATTTAAACCCTCTTGTCCATTACAAGCTTCCATGATTTTAAAACCTAGTGGTTCTAAAAAAGTTCTAATAAAACCTCGATTTTCTAATCGATCGTCTACTAACAAAATTTTATTTTTAGTTCCTTTAAAACCCCTTAAATTAATTGAAGTAGTTAGCGAAGTTTGCTCAATAAATTCAGAGGATTGAGTCAACTCTAAATCAAAGGAAAAACTGCTGCCTTGACCCAGTATACTTTCGACTTTTATTTCGCCTCCCATCATTTGAACAATTTTCTGTGCGATCGCTAATCCTAACCCAGTGCCTTCTGCCTTCTGCTGGCTATTTCCGACTTGTTCAAACGGTAAAAATATTTTTTCTAACTGTTCGGGTGCCATTCCAACCCCCGTATCTTGGATATGGAAACGAATTTTAGTAAGTTGTGATTGGTCGGAGTCTTCCCCCGTACCTATTACGCCTACCTTAAAAATAACACCTCCTTTTTCTGTAAATTTAATAGCATTGCCCAAAAGGTTAATCAAAACTTGGCGCAGTCGTTTTTCATCAGCACTTACAGCGTTAGGAAGTTGATTTAAAGCTTGATAACTAAATGTAATGTCTTTTTGTTCAGCTCGGATGCGGCACATTTCCACAACCCCGATCAAAAAAGAAGAAAAATTAAAACTTGAGCTGTAAAGTTCCATTTTACTGGCTTCAATTTTAGAAAGGTCTAAAATATCGTTAATCAGCGTAAGTAAGTGCGAACCACACTGGTGAATAATGTGGATAGCATCTTTTTGTTTAGGAGTGGTAGTTTTATCGCGTTCCATAATTTGAGAGTATCCTAGAATTCCGTTCAGGGGTGTGCGGAGTTCATGGCTCATGTTGGCGAGGAATTGGCTCTTGGCGTGGTTAGCACTATCAGCGGCAATTTTTGCCTCTTTTAGCTCAATTGTTCGTTCTTCTACTCGATTTTCTAGCTCGGAGTTGGTCTTTTCTAAAGCAGCAAAAGACTCGCGCAATTGCTGTGCCATTTGGTTAAAAGATTGAGCCAGACTTCCCAGTTCATCTATGCCATTTACCTCTACTTTTTGGTCTAATTGACCGCTAGCGATCGCTCTACTCGCTCTACTCAAAAGAAAAATAGGATGGGTGATCCAGCGGGAGGCGAGGATTCCTAACAACGTCGCTAGCACTAACCCTAAAAGGCAGAGTAAGATAGTGCTGCGGGTATTGGCATTGATTTCCTCCATAAAGTCGGCTTCTGGAACGACTACAACAATCAGCCAATCAAGACCTCTACCATCTTGGAATGGGGATACTTGCACGAATTCCCGCTGACCATCTAGCATGAAGTCTAGTTGCTGGTTGCTGTCTATTTCGGTAAAGTTACCAAAGCGTTCTATTAAATGTTGCGCTGTTCCCTGTATCAAAGGCACGCTGCTTTCAATCGCTTTTAATCTTTGCGTTTCTTGGCGATTTTGGCTGCTGATAAAGGGCTTCTCGGCGGTGGAAGAAGCCACTAGCAATCCCGATCGTTCGATGATGAAAGTCTTTCCCGATTTACCAATTTTTAAAGTTTGCAGAAAGTCGCCGATTTTTGAGAGAAACAGATCGGTACTTACAACTCCTCGAAAAATGCCATTTTGGTCGTAAACAGGTTGGCTAGCGGAGATTCCTAGGCTAGGTTGAATATAATATTGATAAATTTTATTCCATTGGGGTTTACCTGCAACTTTTGCGGCTTTATACCAGGGTCGAATGCGGGGATCGTACTCTGGGTGGGTTTCCTTAAACTGAGTCGGGTTGCCCTCTTTATCTGCCCTGATGATCGTATTAATGAAATTAGTAGATCGATCAGTTATTTCAACAACAACACTGCCATCATCCTTATATCCAGCACCCGCATATTCTTTTCTTTCCCCTCCAAAACTGATGTAACTAACTGTGGGAAATTGCTTGAGCTGCCAGTAGAAGTAGCTTCTCATAGAACTCATATTGTCTGGATTCCACAACCCAAAGCGGCCAATGGCGTCAACGCTGATGGCATTGACCAAATGGGGCGTTTCCAAATAAGTGTTTAGTTGTTGATTGATGCGGGCGAGTACCTCCGTTCGTAATTGGCTAGTAACGTTGTTGACGGCAGTTTTGCCGTTGCGTAGCGAGAGCCAACCTGTCAGTCCCACAGCGGCAAAGATTTGCAGGACGAATGGTACGACTAACACAAGGCGCAGCGGGATTTTTTGAGGGCTTTTTGCAAGTTCATTCTCACTTGCGATCAGTGTCATGGCGGAGTCATTTTAGTATTTGGATTATTTCAATAACAACAGTCGCTCACCCTTGGTCATTTAAAGTCAGCTCTAGGGAAATTATTGATTCCGTCTCTCTTGAACGCCAATTGGTTTAATGATATCTTATGGTTGAATAACCGGGCTGAAGTGCGCTGCTAATACTGATACAGTTTGCCAATTGATGAAAAAAAACAGCTCCCCCATTTGAGACGGCATCTCCATAAATGTCAAATGTGCTATATTTTGCTTGGGGTTGTAGTGTGAGCCTACCTGCCGATTTCAGGGATATTGAGTACACCTTCATTGACTTCTAGGTCTTGACCTCAATACTAATTGATCTAAGCATACAATTATAGTCATGACTTACGAACTATAGGGTCTGAAACCATGCTTCCCCGTGCTGCCCTAAAAAAGGGGGAACTTGAAAGCCCTCTTGGAAAAAGGGTTTGGGGGTTCTATCCGTAAGTCTTAAGCTTACGCCAGCTAAATTGCGCTTTTTTTTTCAAGGGGTTCTCTGACCCGTGGCACAAGGATTCTCAAATAGAGGAAATGGGAACCTAGATGCACAATAACTTAATAGTCTATCGTGCATACTGCCTAAACCAACCCTAAACTCAACACTTTGACGGGGTGACAAGCAGGTTAAAAGCAAAGCTGCGTCAAGGTTTTGAGTTGATTGACCAAGCAAAAAGATCTTTGCGGGCGTGATATAATTTCCGGTTACACTCATACATGATGTTGATGGTTGACTGTTGACTGTTCACGGCGTCAACAGTCAACCGTCAACAGTCAACAGTGAACTCGAATTTACTATTCCGATGCTAACGGATTTGATATGAGTTAATAAAAGAGAGTGGCGAGCTCCCTTGAATCAGGTTCAAGGCGAGCTTGGAGGATCTTATGAGTCAATCAGCCTGTCCATAATCCCCTATCTTTTTTGATACTCAGGGGCTTTAATGCTTTTACCATCAAGGTTTCACAGGCGTTGTCACCCCGCCAAGTATTTTTACTTACTACTGTCTCGGACGATCGACTTCGCTCCGCTCTTGCAGTGTATGCTGCCCGTTGGGATGTGTTGTAGTAAGGAACTTTAGTTCTTAGTAACTAAAAGGTTTAAGAAAAGGCAGAAATCATTATTACAAAATTAATTGCACAATCAATTTCTATTGAATAGCTTGCCTGAATTCCCGCATTGCCTGAAGGTGATTTTCAATATGGATACACCGGGTCAATAATACAATATCTAAGTCTGGCCGAACTTGAGAGCGATCGACCTCTGCATATCCATCTTCGCCCAACGAATACAAACGCAGCCTACCATTTTCCCAAAACCAAACTTCAGGAATTTCGAGACGTTTGTAAGCTTCCAACTTGTTAATACCGCCGCTAGTCACCACCACTTCCACCGCCACATCAGGAAATTCTCGATTAGCCCCTAATTCGTAAGACAAATCCGCTTCTCGCTTCACCATTCCCGTTTCACTTTCCAGCGTCACCGAGCCAGTTGGCGTAAAATCAATTCCCTGCGCATTCCAAATACATATCCACCAGCGTTGAAATCCGCTGTTTGGCAGTTTGGTGTTTTCTTCCAGGCATACGTCTAATCTCCAATACCCCATCTAAAAACGACAGCTTCACCCCCGGACGCGAGAGCAACTCTTCAACAGCCTTAAACTCTCTCCAACTCAGCTCGTCAATTAAGATAGGTTCATCGAGTCCTTCTAACTTTTCTAAAGTTGTCGTCATCCCAACCCCTCCTTACTCAATCCAATCTTAATTATATAGTAATTTCAAATAAATGTGAGACAAATGCAAGATGATGTAAAATTAAGAAAAATTGTTAACTCGGAGCCGAAA
>NZ_JAUBTF010000100.1:0-15081 GCF_036702355.1 Microcoleus sp. D3_18_C4 | reverse complement strand
AAACCTTTTAAGTGGACATACAAGGGTAAAGTCTTGGCTGTTTAATAGTCTGTGTATTTACGCCGAGCTGTACTAGCGATTACAGCGAAGTGCCGGCGGTGAAGGTTTTGCGCGGACGGCTGTCACTGGCAACTAAGGAATTGAAAAACCACGTTCCAGTGGCGGATGTGGATAAGAAGTGGCTGGATTTGCCGTACGTTTGGGAACTAATTGTCGAACCGCTGCGCTTGGAGTGCCAACCGAAGTTGGCGTGTGGCTCTGGGAGGTCTCTGAAGGCGATTGCTTACAGCTTCCAGCGTTACGTGCTCTGGGGGTGTTTGACCTATAGCCCTCCCCGGCGACAGCAGGAGTTAAGGGAGCTGAAAATGGCTCTTGAGTGTCCTGTGAAGCGGCCTGTGGATGTGCCTCCTGACGGTTTGTACCAGCCTCTGCCTACGGGTCGCAATCGCGACCGGAATTACGCTTATCTGTATAGGACGCCAGACGGCCGCTGGTTCAAGGATGTAACGCTAGAGTCTTACAAAACGGGTGAGACTTACGGACACCAAGATTTGGAGATTCCCAACGTGCAGTTCCCTGACGGGCGCTGTTTCTATGACTATTTGGAAACCTGGCTCTATGGCTATTATAAAATGCCGGATGGGAGTTGGCGCTCCTGTGGGGGAACTTTCAACCCAGGTGAGCATAAGGTTGGGCGTTTGTGGCCGGGTCGCTTGCAGTTCGACCCGGTGGGTGAATTCGTTTTTGTGCGGCACAATGGCACGCCTTTTGCTGAGGACAGTATGGCTAGCTATATCAGTAATGCTGCTCATGCTTTGACGGGGCAGCGGTTGACTCCTCACTTGTTGCGGGACATTTTTGCGACTCATTTTTTGGATAACGCAGCCTCTGACTCGGACATTGCTTCTCTGGCTTATGGCATGGGTCATAGCCCGCAGATTCTCCGGGCGAGTTACGACCGCCGCAGCCCTGTGCAAAAGCACCGACCGATTCAGTTAGCGGTTATGGAGTTAGTCCAGAAGTCTTTGCATCCCGACTCAACTTCTGACTAGCGAACCGTAATTCGCTTTCCCCTGCATCACCGTGCAGGGGTTTTTTTTACTGTTTTTCTGACTTTAATTACAACAGGACTTACGAAAGTCATGCCACACAGGTCTGTTGAGTTCAGGCACTTGGGGCATCATATTGCTGATTAAAAAGGTAGCGTTGTAATTTGCTTCGTTGCGGGTGCGGTCTGCACTTGGTGCAATGTGTGTGTGCCCTGTTGTAGCTGCTTCCTGTGTTATGGCTTGGTCGCACTTTGTACTGAGCAGCAGGGAGAGCATCGCCGGGGCGGAAGTTGTCTTGGCAATCTGCTGCCCCCATTCAAGAGCGGTTCAGTTGCTACGAAACCCAGTTGGCAGTGTGAGTTTTGCTGTTGGGGGAAAGCACGTACGGCGGCTTCATTATTAACATTAAATAGTTATCGATGCTGGCAACACTGGGAGCTGCATTACTGGGATTGCCCAGACGTAAGTTGCGGTTATTAATGGCGCTCGCTGAGTGGTTCTCTGGTGCTTGGTTTGGGTTGCTGCACCCTTTTGGTTTCTCAAGACCAATTTGAGGAAGCTGAGACGGCGGTGAGGGCGCAGTTAGGTTGCAGCCGCTAATAATCCCTACCAACACTCTTGGCGATCGCCCCCCGTTGCCACAATTTCCTCACTGTCAGCCGCTCCCATTTTCATCGTTTATGCCAAGCTTATCAGCAGCCTGACATTTAACCCCAAGAATGCAGCAACCGCCAAACAACGCGAAATTCCCCAGATTAAGCTATATAAATGTTCAAACATTCAAATGTCTAAACATTCAAGCATTTAGCGCTAGGGCTTTCCCATTCAGGTCGAACTTTTCGCTTGCAAGCTCAACTAAAAACAGAGATGGCTTGTGACTCGCGAGGGCTCTCAGGATTCAGAGCAATAGTCCCCAACAGATAGACCGTTCGTGCGGGGCGACTCAAAAAGGATTGGGAGCCACACAGCGACACTGTTTGTAGTTTTTAGGAGGCAGGCTTACGTCAAATGCTTAAACATTCAAACATCTAAATGCTTAGATGTTATCGTCGGGTTTGAACTTCTGGAGGTATTGAGCCACAGACTTTTCCACCAGCTCGCTCATTTCCTGACCTGACTGCGCTGCTGCGGATTTAAGTTGGCGGTGCAGAAGTTTTGGCAGGTAAACGGTAGTGCGGACAAAGTTGGGGTCTTTGCTTTTAGATAGCGCGGTGCTGGGAGAAAGGTCGGGTTCACCTGGTTTGAGTTTCTTGGCCTTCAGTAAATCATCAAAGCGACTCATGGCAGTATCTCCTTTCCAACAGCGGTGTAGCACCCCCAAGCAGCTTTAGCGTAAGGGTCTTTGATAGCGTTTACAGGAACCCCAGCGAGGGCAGCTTTTTGAAATACCGCCAGCCTTCTTATATCAGACTTGAAAATAGGCAATCCCGCTTTTTCGATTGTTGCCCTAGATTCAGCCCCGACTTTACTCGGAGCGGGTGGGATGACTGTAAGTAAAATGCGGTAATTGGATTGCAGAGAATAGAGAGCTTCCACCATTTGCAGCATAGCGCTCAGGGCCATAGCATCGGGAGAGCTGGGCAATATCAGTAAATCGCACCCTTGGGCTAGAGTTTTCAGGTCTTCTGGGGTTGGCCGTGCGGGCGTATCGATGACGATGTGCTCGTAATCCCTGGCATAGCGCACGCCTTGCTTTTCATCGACTACTTTGAACGGCAGGGAACCGCGAGCAGCCCAATCTAAGGCACTGCGGTTGAGGTCGCCATCTACCAACAACGCGGGTGCTTTGGTCTGCAAGTAAGCAGCTAAGTGCAGCGCTGTGGTTGTCTTCCCGACTCCGCCTTTAAATGAGGCGATTGTCACAATCATAGGTAAGCCTGCTGAGTTCATCAACTAGATTTTACAGCTTAAACATCTGAATGTCTAGATGATCGAATGTTTAGATGGCTGAAATCTCGAAAAAGCCATCCATATTTTCTAGGCTCAGAAGCTTAGCCAGAGCGATCACATCCTCTTGTCAAATCTCCAGTATGTTTGTCTCCAGGTACTCGTTGGCTGGGAATGAACGCGCGTGCATCGGTTGCCACCCCAGTCGCGACCGATGGCAACGTGCAAATGCGGGCGTTGCTCATTTACGGTATGAAAAGCTAAATATGCAAGTCATAGAAATCAGTATTCGCAAAGCTTCGGGAGCTTCAACTGATTTTTTTCATACCCTGATTAAGCAACACCTGATGTAGGAGACCAGAAAACTAAAAATTTGGGACACAAGTACGGAAGAGCCAAATAATCAGGTATTATTTCTGAGTGATCGACGTAATGTAAGGTAGCGTTCAAGTTTTGGGCGCTCGGCCGCTCAAATATAAACTTATGTAACAATTTACCGCAATTCGCATAAAAACCTCAAGGTACTCCAAATAGATAGTTGAGCGCGTATTCAACCAACTATTTTCTGGGGTAACATGACTGAACTTAACATCGGGGCATTGACTGGCAGCACAAGCTACACTGGTAGTGTTGATACTACAAATATCTTTGACCTTTACAAATTTAACATCAACAGTCCGGGAAGTTTCCAATTTTCGATCGACGGTTTGAGCGAGAATGCCGACGTATTTTTGTTAAACTCTAGTGGCGCAACACTTTACAGTTCAACCAACGCGGGAACCAGTGCAGAAACAATTAGCGCTGACAGCTTAGTAGCCGGAGACTATACACTCAAAGTTTTGCCAATCAGCGGCGACATCAAATACACGCTGAATTTAGTACCAACTAGCACTCAAAAATCCTCCGACGCAGACACCCTCACTGGTGCAAAATCAGATTCTCCACTTCCCTCAAACAGCACCGAAACTTCAGAAAAACCGACTGCAAACAAAGATGTAATTACAGGAGATCCTGTTGATAAGAAGACTGTGACCGCAGAAACAACAACAACTACCGACAAACCAGTCACTACAGACTCCGAAATGACTCTCACTTCTGAACCAGAAAAACCTGTAGCAACGAGTGAATCGGCGACCGAAACATCAACAACTACCGACAAACCAGTCACTACAGACTCCGAAATAACTCTCACTTCTGAACCAGAAAAACCTGTAGCAACGACTGAATCTGCCGCAGAAACAACAACAACTACCGACAAACCAGTCACTACAGACTCCGAAATAACTCTCACTTCTGAACCAGAAAAACCTGTAGCAACGAGTGAATCTGCCGCAGAAACAACAACAACTACCGACAAACCAGTCACTACAGACTCCGAAATAACTCTCACTTCTGAACCAGAAAAACCTGTAGCAACGACTGAATCTGCCGCAGAAACATCAATAACTACCGACAAACCAGTCACTACAGACTCCGAAACAACTCTCACATCTGAACCAGAAAAACCTGTAGCAACGACTGAATCTGCCGCAGAAACATCAACAACTACCGACAAACCAGTCACAGACTCCGAAACAACTCTCACATCTGAAGCGGAAAAACCTGTAGCAACGACTGAATCTGCTAGCGAAAAACTGCCAAGTGAAGAGACTACATCTCCACCAGACAAACCACCAACTGATTCGGCAATTTCAACCGCCGAAAAACCCAGCGAAACTGCTGCCACAAACAATCCAAATAGCACAGCCGCCGCCAAAACAGATGCAGTTGCAGGTGAAACGGTTGCCACTGAAGAACCAAAAACAGGCGAGACTTTAGTTGCTATTTCCCCAGATGCCAGCAAGCCAGGGGACGAAACAAATACTGACACTAGCAACGGGGAAGAAACAGAGAAAGAGAATTCAACTACTACCGTAGCAACAACTGAAACCCCAAAAGAACCAGAACCGATTACGGAGAAAAAGTTAATTTCTCCCTTTATATCGGGGGTATTTACTACAGATCAAACTGGTCGCGTCAGTGTAGACTACACATTTGATGGTGGGATGTTCCAAGGTGAGTTAGCTATTTTCAGTTTAGACGATTTAGATAAACTTGAACCTGGTTCGGAAGCATTCATTAAAGAAGTAGCTACGCGTTCTTTAAGTAACTCTGTGAAAGGTCATGTAGTGATTAATGATGCTACAGAAGGTGCGCGGTTTTCCGGTTTGTTAGGAGAGAGTAATGCCAACGAAGGAGTCTACTTAGGAGTCAAGAGTTTTGCCGTAACTGCTGGGGGTAAATATGGGGTGATGTTGGTACCCAACGGTAGTGTAAAGTCTGTGTATGATAATCCGACTGTTGGCGGCGATCAACGTCCTTTATTTTCTATGGCAATGGCGAATCCTGTAGAGGGATTTCACTTTGGTCAAATTGCCGATGTCACGGGAGAAGGTAATACCTTTGTCATGGAGGATATGCGGTTAGATGCAGGGAGTGACAGGGATTATAATGATATCATTTTCCAAGTGCGGGGTGCAACGGCAAAAGCTGCTTTGCTCGATACTGTGATTAACCCGGATAAAGAGTGGCGAAAAACCGAGTTGGGCAAGGCACTTATTGCTTATGCGAAACCTTACATTACCCCGGAACCAAAACCAAATGTAGATGCTGAATTATCGGATTTACTTGATGATTTAGAAACGGAAATTCTGAATCCATCAACTTCAGATCAAGAGCCTCCCAAAACTCCAGCGCCTGCCACTACTACCGACGAAGATACTACTGATGCAGCCCAAATTGAAACAGCCGACAAAGTAGATACAAAGCCTACTACTCCAGCGGTGACAACTGAAGAAGAAGTCAAAGATACTGCGAATAATCCTGGTGATTCGACTCAGGTTGAAACAACGGACAAGGTAGATGCAAAGCCTACTACTTCGGTGACGACTGAGGAAGAAGTCAAAAATACTGAGAATAATCTTGGTGATTTGAATCAGGTTGAAACAACCGACAAAGTTGATGCAAAGCTGACAACAGGTGAGACAACTACACCAACTGCTGGCAAAGATACTGTGGCGGATTCGGCGGAAAAATTACCAGTTGGAAAAACGCCTCTTCCCGTAGCGACAACTGAGGTAAAAGACCAAGTTACTGAAGCACCAGCAACGCCCATTTTTCCCGCTCAATCTAACGCTGAGATGGAAGTGGCCGCAACGACACCAACGGAGAAACTAGAAACAAAACCAGAAATTTTGCCAGGAGAAATTCAGGTAAAGGTAGAAACAAAACCAGAAATTTTGCCAGCGGAAAGTCAGAGTAAGGTAGAGACAAAAGCGGAAGTTTTGCCAGCGGTGGTAATTCAGGCAGAAATAGAAACAAAGCGGGAAGTTTTGCCAGCGGAAAGTCTGACCAAGGTAGAAACAAAACCGGAAGTTTTGCCAGCGGAAAACTCGGCGAAAGAGGAATCGAAGCAGGCTTTAGTAACTGAGGTAGAAAAAACTGAAACAACTAAAGTTGTTGTAGTCGCAAATCCTGTAGAGTCGGTGAAGGAAAGTCAGACAACAGCGGCGTTTGAGAGTAAAGAAACTCCAGCGGTTGTGCCACCGCTAGCAGCGCCGACTATGCCAGTTTTAGGTACGAATAGTGCTGTAGATTGGCAGAAAAAGGAGATAGTTATTCAGACTGAGACTGGAGGTGTTAATGATGTTGCACCAAAAGAGTCATTGCCAATTTATCCAACAGTTGAAAAACCAACTGAGGATAATTCGACTGCTGCGGTGACTCAACCAGTTAAGGAGGAAGTAGCACCCAACAATAATGATGTCAATGCTGATTGGATAGCGCGATTGGAAAGCATTAAACAACGTTTGAGTAATTTGGGTAGTGCTGATGTTGTGACCGAAGATGCGATCGATCGCACTTTGATTGCTCGTTTAGAAACCATGACTGAGAAGTTGAGGGAGCAAACTCGATCGACTCCTATTTCGGATAATACAGCGACGTTGATTTCGCGGCTGGAAGATATGGTGGTGAAAGTCGCACCACCTGCGATCGAGCCTATTCAACCAGTACAATTTGAGTTTCCTGTAGTAAATCAGCCGTTAGTGGGTGTAATTGATACGGGTTTCAGTGGCAATAATCCTGATATTGACTATTCACGGATTATTTTAGGGCGAGATCGCGTTTCTAATGATGCTAACCCCTTACTGACCACAGGTGAAGGCAACGAACACGGTACGCACATTTTAGGCATTATTGGCGCAACTCAAAACAACGGTGTGGGCATTGATGGGGTGAACGATAAAGCGCCTTTGTGGGTGGGGCGTGCGATCGGCTCTGGACAGTGGGCGGAATCTTTGGTTGAATTTGTCAATGCTGCTGTCGAGTCGAATCAACCGAATGCAGTTGTGAACCTTAGTTTAGATTTAACTCAAATCAATCCTGATGGTAGCGTTACTACTCGCTATGAATTTACGCCGGAGGAAAGGGCTGCGATAGAATATGCGCGCCAGCATAACGTATTGCTGGTAGTGGCGGCTGGTAACGATGGCGGTGTGATGTCAGTTTTGGGTCAAGCTTCGCAGGAATTTGACAACATTATTACTGTCGGTGCGGCGGAACGAATTAATGATGAAATTGCACTTTCTAAAGCTTACGATCGCGCGAGTTATTCCAGTTACGGTCGCGGTTTAGATATTTTGGCACCTGGAGGAACTGTTCAGAATCCACAATTATCAACAGTTGGAGATGGAGTTGGTTTCATATCAGGAACATCAGTAGCAACAGCGAAAGTAACGGGTGCTATTTCTCAAGTATGGGCGGCAAATCCTAGTTTGAGTTATCGTCAAGTGATTCAGATTATCAAAGATACAGCCACTGATTTAAAGACTCATAATTGGGATGAAGAAACTGGTGCTGGGTTGTTGAATATCACAGCAGCAGTGGATTTAGCCAAAGCGACTGAACCGATCGACTCTCCTGTTCCCAAGCCAGACAAACCACTACCAGTCGATCCACAAACAGGGGTAGAATATAAACCTGGTGAGATTTTGGTTAAGTTTAAGCCGGGAGTAACTAATGCTGACATATTGACAGTTTTTCAGGCACAGAATGCGATCGCGATCGAAAATCTGTTTCCAGAAAGCAGCAGCGACTTAACAGACGGTCAGTGGAAAGTATTAAAATTTGCCCCAGATACTGACTTAGTGCAAATTCGCGCTGCCTTAGCTCTAGATTCAAATGTTGCAGGAATCGAACTTAATTACAAACTCTCCATCAATGCAACCCGCGATCCAATGGTCAACTCACTGTGGGGTTTAAATAACACAGGACAAACTGGCGGTCGCGTTGATGCTGATATTGATGCACCCGAAGCATGGCGGATTCAAACTGGTAGCAAAGCTGTTACGGTTGCTGTGATTGATTCAGGTGGAGACTACAGACACCAAGACCTAGCTGCCAACACTTGGCGAAACACGCGAGAAATTGCTGGCAATGGTGTTGATGATGACCGCAACGGCTTTGTTGACGACGTATACGGTTATGATTTCATCAACAGAGATGGCGATCCGATGGATGACAACGGACATGGGACGCACGTTGCAGGAACTATTGGGGCGGTTGGCAACAATAATATCGGTGTGGTGGGAGTAAACCACAACGTCAGTCTTATGCACCTGAAGTTTCTCGGTAGCGATGGTTTTGGTAATACCCTTGACGCAGTACGAGCTGTTGACTATGCAACCCGCATGGGTGCAAAGGTAATTAACGCCAGTTTTGGTGGTGGTGGATATTCGCAAGCTATGTTTGATGCAATTAGCCAAGCGAATAACGCTGGAGTGCTATTTGTGGGAGCAGCAGGAAATGACGCTAACAACAATGACTCAAATCCAGCTTTCCCTGCAAGCTATAATGTTCCTAATATCATATCTGTAGCTGCGACAGATCATAACGATCAACTAGCTTGGTTCTCCAACTATGGACGCAATAGTGTTGATTTAGGCGCTCCGGGAGTCAATATCCTCAGCACTTTACCAGGGAATCGTTATGGTTCATTCCAGGGCACTTCAATGGCAGCTCCTCACGTAGCCGGTGCAGCAGCGCTACTGTTAGCACAGAAGCCCAATCAAAGTCCAGTTCAACTCAAAAATATTCTAATGGAAAGCGCCGATCGAGTTGCTCCTTTACAAGGAAAAACTGTAACCGGCGGGCGATTGAACATATACGGAGCGCTGAGTCAGATTGCGCCACCAGCGAATCCGATCGGTCGTGCCTCACGCGCACCAAATTTATTCATAGATGCCTACAACCGCGTCAATGGTCAAAGTCGCGGGCTCAAAGCTCAAGGTGATGCTTATCGGTGGGGCAATGGCTGGACACAACGCTTCCTCGACACCAATAATAATGAAGTGTTGCTCATGCTCGAAGATGCTCAAAGCCAAGCCTACGTGGTATGGGGAGAAATTCTCAAAGAGTACAAAAATGTGGGTGGTCCTGTTGGGGCAAACCTTCCTGGCCGTGGCTGGGCGTATCTCGGCTATCCCCGCTCTGACGAAAAAGGTGGCACCAGCAGCAAAGGCTCACCCCTGGCCTTACAAGAATTTGCTGGTGAGAATGGTAAAGCACGGCTTTACTACCACTGGAATAACGGAAATCGAGTTGCTACCTGGGGAAGCGTCGGTGCTTACTACATCAATATTGGTGGTCACAATCACTGGTTAGGAGCTCCAATCAAGCGGGAATACATTGATGGGGACACCATTTTTGCTGATTTTGAAGGTGGTCGTATTGCCTTCCGAACCAGTGACGCCAAGACAGAAACTTTACAACCAGGTCAACAGCCATCTTGGCGACAAACTCCCAAATGGCAATTAGATATCGAAAACGAATATCAACAGACTAAGGGTTTATTGGGAAATCCCAGAAATAATACCTATTTCAATGCAGGAACCACCTCTGCTGCTCCCGCAGGCACAACAGGAATAGGGAAAGATTACGAATGGGGCAGTATCCATTGGTCTCAAAAGTATGGCGCGGTTGCCCTTTGGCGGGATTTACAGCGGGAGTACGAGCAATATAGCTCTCCTAACGGTTCGGGCGGTTGGTTAGGCTTCCCCACTCGTCGGGAATATGCCTGGAATGGAGGAATGCGAACAGACTTTGAAGGTGGCTACATTTTCTGGGATGGCCAAAAAGCTAAAGCATATCGTCCTGGGGAATCACCTAATAATACTCAGCCACCTAATTTCGAGATGGGTCGAGTCAGTTCGCGGGTTGGTAGTGTACCACTCAATATGAGAAGTCAACCTAACACATCTCAAGCCCCAATTGGTACGCTGTCTGTAGGTACGGAACTGAAGATTTTGCGATCGGTGCAAGGTGGAACTTATAATCCCGGCAATGGTAATCGTAATGATTGGTATGAAATAGAGGTTGGTGGTAAGCGAGGTTATGTTGCTGCTTACTATGTTGATAAAGGTTCTAGTAATCAAAATCCTGGGTTACAGTTCTCAACAGTCACCAGCAAGGCAACAGGCAAAGCACTAGATGCGGGCGGCAGCAATAATTCAGTTTATCCACATCCATCGCCTAATGCTGGGAATGAGTTTCAGCAATGGGGGTTTGAGAAGGTAGGTGATTATTACATGATCATCAACAAAGCAACGGGGAAAGCTTTAGATGCTGGTGGAGGTAATAATACACTACCTTACATCCATCCTAACCCTAATACGCAGAATCCTTTCCATCTCTGGAATCTGCAACAAGTGGGTGATGCTTATATGATCGTCAACAAAGCTACGGGAAAAGCTTTAGATTCAGGCGCTGAAAATGGCAATCAGATATATATGCACCCCACTCCGATGTCATGGAACCCCTTCCATCTGTGGAAACTGAACTTGCCAAATGGTGGCAATCCAGGTCATCTTAATCCCTTGGTAACTAGACAAGGGGCGCAATACTTCAAGGATCGTCCTCAGTTCTATACGACCGGTAATATTTTTGCCCAATCAATGTATGGTTCTAGTTTGGTTGGTGGACGGGGTTATACAGAAGGAAATTGTACCTGGTATGCTCATGGTCGCCTTTTGCAAATGGGTAAAAATCCCTCTGCTTTGAGAACAATGTCTGGAAATGCGAATCAATGGCATAACCAAATGTCCAATGGCACGGGAGCTTTTTCATCACCCCAAGTTGGCGATATTGCACAATGGACAGCTAATGGAGCTAACCACGTAGCTGTTGTTGAACAAGTCCACTCGAACGGCACGATTACGATTTCTGAGTCACACTATGATACCAATTGGGATGGAGGTAGCAGTGGAACATTGCATTGGGTTCGGACTATTTCTGCCAGTTCTCCTACTCGATACATTCGAGTTCGCAATGCCTAACATACAACCTATTTGGAGGTAAGCCATATTCTAGGGTGCATTAATAAGACACCCTACGTGATTTGAGAAAAGCGATCACCCTTTTCTTCCCCCCAACCCACGAAACCCGGTTTCTCACTCCACGCGATCGCTCTTTTGGGAATGGAGAAGCGCGATCGCTTCTTCCCTCAGACAAAAGCGATCGCCCTTCCTGAGTCAACTTTTCCCGACTCAAATTTGCGATTTGTAAAGTTTTCTGAAGATTAAGCCGCGTTTCGCATAAAACTAGCGCCTCGCTCCTAATAGATAAGTTAATACAGGGTCAGGAGACAATATTATTGTGTCCATACAAAATTAGGTCGCTTTTTTAGAGTGACAAAAGCGATCGCATTTTGGAGAGATAGTTTCTTGGTAGACACACACTTAACGTTTATTTCTTTTCAGAGGTGCACATGAAAAAACAAAACAAACTGTTTCAACCAGCTCCCTTGAGCAGATTTGTTCAAAAAAGTCTGTCCCTGACTGCTTTTACCCTATTGGGATTGATCGTTATTGAACCGGTAAATGCCCTAAGTCTTCATACTGGTTTCGCTTCCTATCAGATTCAGGATCTCGGCTCCGGTAGTAGCTATGGTATGAACAATCTCGGACAAGTGCTAGTTGGTCGGGGTGGTAGTCCTGTGATCTGGGATGGTGATCGAGTTATTGAGATCAAAGACAGCACTTGGGCTTACCAAATCAATAATTCGGGTCAAGTCGTGGGTCGTTATCTTGGTCAAAATTGGATAGATAATGCCTATCTTTGGGAAAACGGTCAAAGGACTGACCTCGGTTATAATGGTGGCATCAGCAGTGCGGCCCTAGACATCAATGATGCTGGGCAAATAGTTGGTAAGTTTAACCTTGCTAGCGATAAATTTAATCCTTTTCTGTGGGAAAATGGCACGATGATCGATTTGGGTACTCTTGGTTTCAATGGAGGAGCCCAGGCGATTAACAACCAAGGACAAGTAGTTGGTTATTCAGGTCTTCGTTTTGGCACAACTCATGCTTTCCAGTGGGAAAAGGGCAACATGATTGACCTGGGAACTCTTCTAGGTTACGACCAAAGCATAGCTAATGATATTAATGATGCAGGGCAAGCAATTGGCCATTCATCAAATACCAGCATTAAGCAAAGTCATGCTACCTTGTGGTCAAACGGTAAAATCACAAACCTTGGCACTCTCGGTGGCAATCAAAGCAGTGCGGTTGCTATTAACAATAAAGGGCAAGTAGTAGGTTATGATACTACTACTGGCAATGGTGGGCTACTTCACGCATTCATCTGGGAAGATGGCGAGATGGCTGACCTCAATAGCCTGATTCCTATGGGTAGTCGCTGGTTTTTACAGCAAGTAAGTGACATTAACGATAACGGACAAATTCTGGGTCAAGGCATTAACCGTGCGACTGGTGAAACTCATGCTTTTATCCTCAATCCGATCGCCGGCACTTCTCAGCGAAATCCCTTGTTACCTAGTAATTTTGAGAATAATTGGTATAAATTTGATAATGTGTTAAATCGTCAGTGGTTCGATCCGCCAACGGCTGCTGGTTTTACATTCAAAATCAGCGATAATGTGGCTTCTAGTGGCGGTGAAATCATCGGTAGGACAATTCCAGAAGAAGCCTCATTATTTACTAAAATTCTCAGTTTGCCTAGCGGTATTGATGCTGACGAACTTTTCAGTGTCTTAGTTGGTCGCAAAGAAATCGGTAAATTCAAGCCTAATGAAGTAGTTGATTTTGTAGCTTTACTTGGTTACGGTGTCTCCGAGTTTAGTGTCACTGGGATCGACGCAGCAATTGACCCGAAAAACCCCCTCGCTTTCCCGATTAAATTAGAATCCAATCAGGATCAATTTTCTTTTAAAATGCGGGCGATGGAGCAAGAAGAAATTGAAGCTGTTCCCGAACCTTCAGAAATTGCTGGGATAGTAACTTCTGCTGCTTTTTTTGCTGGGCTGGTGTTCAAGCGTAAACGTAAATCAGAAATTGCGATCGCTAAGGATGTGTAAGTAGTCGGACATAAATAAACGTAACTATGTCAGTGCGGAGAGTTGCGAAGCACGAAGCAAACTAAACTAATCGCAAGGCTTTGGGATTGCTTCGTTCCTCGCAATGACTTGCAATATATATGTCCGATTACTTAGTTGCTTTTAATATCAATAGGAGTTATGCAAAAAAAACAACACACTATAGTGGTTTATCAAATCTTCATAATAACTTCATCAAATCTTCATCAAAATATTGATTTGCATAGGGAGAAAACACCTATAATACATTTTATCAAAAGTAATCACTATTTATATCACTGCTAAATTCTGGATACGGACAGGTCTTTGTAACTTTTTAGTACAAAAACAGGTAATCTGCATAAAAAGTAAGGCTTCGCTCCAGATAGATAGTAGACCAGAGATCGCAAACGATCGACAGGCCAAGTAGCTATGAGGGCGTGAAAAGCGGTCGCGCACTCCTGCTAGTTACTTTTTCTCAACCTAAGTTTATTGATCAGGGTGCAAAATGTCCAATATTCAAATCGGTAGTCTCACAGATAACTATCTCAACATCGGCTTTGCGGGCAAAAATAGCCCGACAGATACCTATTTTTTCAGCCTCACTAATATGGGTAGTACCCGCATCTCCGCTGAAGGTTTTAGCGGCGATCTCAATATGGAAGTGCGGGACCTAGAAGGGAAGGTCATCAAAAGTATCGTAACTAGCGGCACCAATATCGGCACTCTGAGCATAGATAATTTGGGGCCGACAGACTATACTTTAAACGTTTCTCCTATTTCCGGCGACACAAACTATCAAGTCAGTCTCACTCCCAAGGGTAAAATCGATCCGTTAACGGGGATGAATATTGAATATGGATATTTCATCACCGATCAAAATGGTAAAGTTGGCTTCGATTTCCTTCACGATGGTGGCCGATATCAAGGAGAAATAGCCATTTTCAGTCTGGATGGGATGGAAAATTTTATTCCAGGTTCTCAGGAATTTATTAAAGAAGCAGCAAGTCGGGCACGCAGTAATTCTGAATTAGGTCATATCGTAATTTCTGATGCTACAGAAGGCGCAAATCCTGAATTTAGTGGCGGTTTAGGAGAAGAGGATTTTAACAAAGGGCAGTATCAAGGTGTAAAAATTTTTACGATGACTCCCGGCAAGGCATTTGCTGTAATGTTAGTGCCTAATGGTACGGTGAAGGAAGTGTTTAATGATTTTGGGATTACTGGGCCAGAACGTCCATTGTTTTCATTGTCTAGCAGCAACCCGAATGGTGCTTTTCTCTATGGTCAAATAGCGGACATTACTGGTGATGGAAAGGCATTCGCGATCGAAGATCAACGGGCTGATAGTAATTCAGATAAGGATTATAATGATGTTATTTTCAATGTGACTGGTGCGACTGGTAAAGCAGTATGGGTGAAAGATGTAATCGCTCCTGCTAAGGATTGGACTGATACTGAAACTGGCAATAAATTAATTGAATATGTTAATAAATCAACCTTGGCAACACCCACGCCAACGCCTGAGCTAACACCAACACCAACACCAACACCAACGCCTGAGCTAACACCAACACCAACACCAACACCAACGCCTGAGCTAACACCAACACCAACACCAACACCAACGCCTGAGCTAACACCAACACCAACACCAACACCAACGCCTGAGCTAACACCAACACCAACACCAACACCAACGCCTGAGCTAACACCAACACCAACACCAACACCAAC
>NZ_JAUBTF010000099.1:0-15109 GCF_036702355.1 Microcoleus sp. D3_18_C4 | reverse complement strand
CCTTTTAAGTGGACATACAAGGGTAAAGTCTTGGCTGTTTAATAGTCTGTGTATTTACGCCGAGCTGTACTAGTTTGAACTGTGAATGAATCTACATACTGAATATCGGGATAGATTTCCTCGTGGCGACCTAGTGGCAAAAAACTAGAAGATAAGCCATTATTACTGGCTACATTGAAAACAACATCCTCATTATCTATGTCAGA
This sequence comes from Microcoleus sp. D3_18_C4, assembly GCF_036702355.1. Taxonomy (NCBI): domain Bacteria; kingdom Bacillati; phylum Cyanobacteriota; class Cyanophyceae; order Oscillatoriales; family Microcoleaceae; genus Microcoleus; species Microcoleus sp. D3_18_C4. Next base: position 14,903 of record NZ_JAUBTF010000099.1, on the reverse strand, counting down.
GCATAAATATTGTAAAGCAAAATGATTAACTGTATTACTAATTCTATTTTTTAACTCTTCATATATCCTCGGTATAGGTTCAATATACAAAACAATTTCTGGATTAACTCGTTTGTAACTATCAAACTCGCAGCCATTATTAGCACCCACATGGATTATTCCTTGTGGTTGAGGTAGCCCCAGTTTTTCTATTTCAACTATTGGATAACTCATAAAATATGCCTGTGGTAAAAATTATAATTGTCTGTATGATCACCTAATGATGACTGGGAGCCAATTGAAAAACAATAACAAAAATTAAAAACTCCTAACTTTGCCCATACCCAATTTCCTTAATTTTCAAGATGGGATTCCTAAAATTAATTTGGGAGTTTTTCACCCTCGTTAACCTTAATCAGCTTGGAGCGACCCCCTCATTTATTTTGTCATACTCGCGATCGCAACTAATCACACCTTAGTTAGTATAAGCTATCCACTGACCCCGATATTTTTTCAACTCACGGCGATTGGCCTTATACCACTCCTTAGCTGTCGTATATTGTGCCTCCATATTTTCACCTGATAATTTCCCCTCAAATCATCCTCGCCTCCACCATCATCCGCACCACATCCTGCATCTTGTACTCCGCCTCCCATCCCAATTTTTCTTTTGCCTTACCCGGATTTCCCCTCCCAACTGCAATCTCCGTCGGTCTGTAGAGACTCGCATCGGTTACTAAATGTTCCTGCCAATCCAAACCCGCAGCAACAAAAGCTGTCTGCACAAACTCCTCCAAAGGATAACTTACACCCGTGGCAATTACATAATCGTCCGGTTCATCCTGCTGCAACATCAAATACATCGCCTCCACATATTCCGGCGCCCAACCCCAGTCCCGCTGCACGGAAATATTACCCAAATGCAGTTTTTCCGAACTGCCCGCAGCAATTCGGCACACAACAGATACAATTTTTTGGGTGACGAACCTCTCCGGCCGCAGCGGCGACTCGTGATTGAATAGAATACCAGAACACGCAAACAAATTGTACGCTTCCCGATAATTCGCTACTTCCCAAAATGCCGTTGCTTTCGCCACCGCGTAAGGACTTCTGGGGCGAAAAGGGGTATTTTCATCGGCTGCACTGCCTCCAGTATCCCCAAAACATTCGCTAGAACTGGCGTTGTAAAGTTTAATTTTGCCACCTGTAAACCGAATTGCTTCTAACAGATTCAATGTGCCTGTGGCAATGCTTTCGAGGGTTTCTACGGGCTGTTCAAAAGACAGACCGACGGAACTTTGACCTGCTAGATTGTACACCTCATCTGGCTCTATTTTGGCAAGCACTTGCAAGACGCTGCGAAAATCGTTGAGAGACATGGATTCTAGTTTTACTCTGTCTCGAATGCCCAAACGGGCCAGGTTCCCGAAACTAGATATTTGGGCGTCCCTGGAGGTGCCGCAAACTTCATAACCTCGATCGAGCAAAAGTTTAGCTAAATAAGTTCCGTCTTGACCTGATATACCACAAATTAGCGCTTTTCTCATACCACATTTTGCTTCAAAAACTACACCGTAGCTGTGGCTCTTTTTCCAGTTGTTTAACTTTTAGAAGTCGGAATTTTTATTATTTTTAATATTTTGGATTTTCCGATACCTTACCCGAGCCAGTTTAAGCGCTTACTACGAACACACAACAAATTTATCATCCAGGCCCGAAAGCCCGATCGAAGTATTATTGCCAAAAGTTCGATCGATAGCTGGGAGTAGCAGCATACAGATATCGGGTAGGGACACGGCAGTGCCTTGTCCCTACGATATTTCATTTTGTACTCGCCAACTATCGACTGCCAAAAGTCTTCTACCGCTCGAAAACAGAAATAACCAGTCAGCTAGAAATCGACTCAAAAGTACAAAATATCAGGATTTTTTACCTTCGGCCGAATAACTAAAGCCTTCTGCCTTCGGCTACTAGGCTTCCCAACGTTCGGCGACCAATTCAGCCAAGTCAACCACCCGCTGACTGTAGCCCCACTCATTGTCGTACCAAGCCAAAACCTTTACCATGTCGCCATCCATCACCAGCGTTAAGCTGGAATCCAGAATCGAAGAAGCATCACTTCCGCGATAGTCGCATGAAACTAAAGGCAAATCGTTGTACTCCAAAATCCCTTTCATGGAGCCAGAGGCAGCTTCTTGGAACACTTGATTTACTTGCTCGGTAAAAGTCTTTTTCTCTACCTGAGCCACAAAATCGACTACGGACACATTGGGAGTCGGCACGCGCATGGCAATACCATTTAACTTGCCCTTCAATTCTGGAATCACCAAAGCCACAGCTTGGGCTGCTCCGGTAGAAGTCGGCACAATATTCATTGCTGCCGCCCGGGCCCGTCGCAAGTCGCGGTGGCTGGCATCCAGCAAGCGCTGGTCGCCAGTATAGCTGTGAGTAGTGGTCATCATGCCTTTGACGATGCCAAAATTTTCGTGAAGCACTTTCAGTACAGGAGCCAGACAGTTGGTAGTACAGCTAGCATTGCTGATGACTGTGTAGTCACTGTGCTTGTAGTTGTGGTGGTTGACTCCCATCACATAAGTGCCAACTTCAGAACCCTTGCCGGGAGCGGTAATTAGCACTTTTTTAGCGCCGGCAGTGATATGCTTCGATGCACCAGCTTGGTCAACGAAGACACCGGTCGATTCAATAATCAGATCAATACCCCAATCTTTCCAAGGCAAGTTTAGCGGGTTGCGATCGCTCACGCATTTAACTGTCTTGCCGTTGAGAGTAATGGAATTTTCATCCGCACTGATGTCCACATTCTTCAACGTTCCCATCATGGAATCGTATCTGAGCAAGTGAGCATTACTTCTGGGATCGGAAGTGTCATTAATAGCTACCAACTCTAGCTGGCTGTTTTCTCTGCCCAGCCAGCAGCGCGCAAAACTGCGCCCAATACGTCCAAAACCATTGATCGCGACTCTAATCACCTTGTACCTCCTAACGATGGCAGCCCTTAGCTCAGGCTTAAATTTTGGAAAAATTTAAGAATTGACTTATGAGACAAGATCATATCGCAAAGGTCGATCCTTTCTAACTTTTTGTGTCGATCAAAAAAGCTTGAACTTTTCTAGAAGGCTGAAATTGCAAGGCAGAAGGCATTAGGCTTTCTGCCGCTGGTTACTGGTAAAGCTGATGGGCAGCAATATAAGTTTGTACAACTTCCGGGACTAAGTAGCGGAGGTTGATCCTTTCGGCGCAGCAGCGGCGGATGTGGCTCGACGAAATCTCGATCGCAGCCATGGACAGCACCTCCCAGCGAATTTCCACGTCCATAAGAGCCATTTGTTCGGCAACTCGTCGGCCCACAGCATTTGCCTGAACCTGCATCCAGTCTCCCCCGGAATCGATGGGTTTTCCACCCGGACAATCTCCCCACTCTGACAGTTCCCCAATCTCCCCGCTTTCTGCTGTCACTCGATCTCCCTGAGTCGGACGCGGGGCCACCAACCAGTCGCACAACCCGGCAATTTCGCCGCACCGGTACCATTTGGGGAGAGTAAGGAGTGCGTCACTACCAATAATCCAGTACCAGCGATGATCGCCGGGATACAATTTTTGCAAATACAGCAGGGTGTCGATCGCAAAACAACTGCCTCTGGGATTGGCCGACGGCGGCGAAAGTAGGAAGTCGGGGCGATCGCCGATCGCCAGAGCGAGCATTTCCCGGCGCTGCTCAAAACTTGCCAAATCCGGGCGCTCTTTGTGAGGAGGAGAGCGATCGGGTACCCAAATGACTCGATCGAGATTAAATTGACTCGCCGCCGTCTCGGCCACCAACACGTGACCCCAGTGAACCGGATCAAAAGTCCCCCCCAAAATCGCTATTTTCCCCATATTTCCCCAAAATCAGGATTAATACAGACATCGCGCCACTTTTATGTTTATACACTTTTAACCGTAAGCTCTATCGCTTTTCGACTGATTCGACTAACTGCATAACTTGGTATATATACAAATAAGTGAGAATACATATTATCTATAGTTGAGTTGCGATCGTGTCAATCTCTGACTTTCAAGAAAAAATGACCGTACAACTAGATAAATGACTACAAAATGAGCGAAATTTTGTTGTTCGTGGTAGTGTTTGTAAATCCTTATGGGTTTTACCCTCAATCTTGGTAGAAAGGTTGTGGGGCTTTTGCTGCCGTATCCCAGCACAGCAGGCGGATCGAAATAGAAAGAATGCAGGAGTATGCAATCACCCAAAATTAGTCTATTGACCCCGACCCCAGACCCCGTTTTCTGTTACCTGCAATTTTCGAGCTGTGACTGTTCCGGAAAACTACTCGGTACTAAGTCATATAGGATACAAGACAAACATCTCTACAAGTCCCGCAAATCTAGGGACGCGCAGAGAATTTTGTACAAAATCTCTAGCGAACTGTATCCTGAAAAAACAATTCTTGATATGATATCGCGTGTTATTGGCGTGGTGTGGTGTGTGAGGAGCAAAGATGCCGAGTTCTGTTGATTTTAGCGGTAGACCATTTCATTTCATCGGCATTGGTGGGATTGGGATGTCAGCCCTTGCCTACATTCTAGCTAAACGCAAGTTGCCTGTGTACGGCTCCGACATTAAATCGAGTCACATAACCGAGCGCTTGCAAGGAATGGGAGCTCATATTTTTTGGAGTCAAGACGCCAGCAATTTTGAATTATTTCAAACGGCCCTCAACGGTAGCAGTCCCGACTGCGGGCAACAGGAAAGGGCAGTATCCTCGATAGTCGCGGGTACGGTAGGGACTTCTGTCGCGACAGCCAAAGCTCTCCAATTGAACGGCAACGGTTCAAGCGCCCAAGCAATTCCGGGATTGCCTCAAGTAGTATGTTCGACGGCTATTCACCCAGCAAATGCCGAATATCGAGCTGCTTTAGATTTGGGCTGTCCGATTTTTCATCGATCGGATGTGTTGGCAGCGTTAATTCAAGATTACCAAAGCATAGCCGTAGCCGGGACTCATGGCAAAACTACTACTAGCAGCTTAATCGGCTTCATGCTGATGGCGGCGGGTCTAGACCCGACGATCGTAGTAGGAGGCGAGGTAAATGCTTGGGAAGGCAATGCCCGTTTGGGGGAAGGGCCCTACTTAGTGGCCGAGGCTGATGAATCCGACGGTTCTCTCGTTAAGCTGGTAGCCAAAATTGGCATAGTGACGAATGTGGAACTGGATCATCCAGACCATTACGATACCCTTGACCAGGTAATAGACACATTTAAGGTGTTTGCCCAAAACTGTCAAACCTTGGTGGGCTGCATTGACGACCAAATCGTCAAAGACTGCCTTCAGCCTCATGTCAGTTATAGCTTGCAGCCAGACAGCGGTGCTGACTACACGGCTTCGGGCGTGGAGTACGGAGCAGAAAGCACCAAGGCCCGGATTTGGGAGCGAGGAACTTTCCTAGGGGAAATGGAGTTGAAGTTGCTGGGCACACACAATCTCAGCAATGCACTAGCTGCGGTAGCAGTGGGCCGATTGTTGGGGTTAGAGTTTTCGGCCATTGCCAAAGCGATTGCTGGCTTTGAAGGAGCTCGCCGCCGTTTTGAGGTGCGGGGCTTTCACAATGAGATCCTGTTTGTGGACGACTACGCCCACCATCCTAGCGAAATTCGTGTCACATTGGCGGCGGCTCGCTTGCGGATCGAAGGTAGCGAAAAAAATCCCAAATCCCGAAGAGTGGTTGCAATTTTTCAACCCCACCGTTACAGCCGGACTCTTACATTTTTGCCAGAATTTGCTCAATCTTTTGGGGATGCTGATTTGGTTGTGGCTTGCGATATTTATAGTGCTGGGGAACCAAATTTAGGAGAAATTAGCGGGCAGCAAGTTGCTGATTTGATTGCTAAAGAAGGCCGAGATGTTGAGTTTGCGCCTTCCCTAGAGTCAGTCACTAAGTTTTTAACCAAAAATCTGCAACCGGGGGATTTGGCTCTGTTTTTGGGCGCTGGTAATCTGAATCAGATTATTCCAGAGGTTATGGCTTTTTATCAACAAGCCGATCGCCCCGATTAGCTCGCGAACTGAGTAGAGTTGATCGACATTATGGCGTGGCACGTTGTGCCGAAACTTCTGTCGGACGGCTCGCTCAAAGCGGCCACATAAGTTAGCTAAACGAATTTTCAACCACGTCTTCGAGCGAAGGTATTTTTAAGGATTTTCAAGATGGTGACTATCTCGAATGACTCCTCTGTTAAAGACAATCGGCGAGTGTATTCTCCTATTTCTTTGCGGGGAACTGATTGCAAGATTAATTCCCAAGTTTCGCTGGCGGGCCTGACTTCCTTCCGAGTCGGTGGCCCGGCCGAGTGGTACGTTGCTCCCCGCAGTATGGAGGCTTTGCAAGCGAGTTTTGCCTGGGCACACGATGAGGGGGTGCCGGTGACTCTGCTGGGTGCAGGTTCTAATTTGTTGGTGAGCGATCGGGGTTTGTCCGGTTTGGTCGTCGGCACTCGCTACCTGAAACAGGTGAATTTTAATCCAGAAACAGGTCAAGTTACAGCGGGGGCGGGAGAGTCAATTCCCCGCCTCGCTTGGTTGGCGGCTAAACGGGGCTGGAAAGGTCTAGAATGGGCAGTCGGCATACCGGGTACGGTGGGAGGGGCTGTGGTCATGAATGCAGGCGCTCACAGAGGGTGTACTGCTGATATTCTAGTCAATGCCCGCGTCCTATCCCCTGGCGGTAAGGTGGAAATTCTGACTCCCCAAGAGTTGGAGTACCGCTACCGGACTTCGGTGCTGCAAGGGGGCGATCGGCTAGTAACAGAAGCGACTTTCCAGTTACAGCCGGGATTCGATCGATCGCAAGTAATGGCAGAAACTAATGACCATTTCAGCCAGCGGCGGACAACTCAACCTTACCACTTACCGAGCTGTGGCTCAGTCTTCCGTAACCCTGGCCCCAAGACGGCAGGTTGGTTCATCGAACAAGCGGGACTGAAGGGATATCAGATCGGCGGCGCACAAGTGGCTCAGCGCCATGCTAATTTTATTCTTAACTGCGGGTCGGCAACGGCCAATGATATTTTTCAAGTGATCCGCCACGTTCAACAGCAAGTCGAGCAGCGGTGGTCGCTGTTGTTGGAGCCAGAAGTTAGAATACTGGGAGAGTTTCCCTTCTAAGGCATCATTGAAGTAATACGGAAACGGCAGACTGCCAACCCACACACCATCAAAAAGTAGTTATGACAAAATCAGGACAAGGATTTGGCTTCGGCCTGGGAAAAATGAAAGAACTGACTGAAGCTTTCAAAAAAGCTCAGCAGGTTCAAGAAGGAGCTAAAAAGCTCCAAGAAGAGTTGGATGTAATGGAAATTGAGGGAACAGCCGGCGGCGGCTTGGTCAAGGTTTTTCTCAGTGGCAACCAAGAACCCCGCCGCGTGGAAATCTCACCGGATGCCCTCGGTGAAGGTGCTGATGTGGTTTCTGAACTCGTCACGGTGGCGATGCAGGATGCTTACGCTAAGTCTACGATGACGATGCGGGAGAAAATGGAAGAACTCACGGGTGGACTAAATCTCCCCGGTTTCGGTTAGTCATTAGTCATCAGTCAATTGTTGACTGTTGACTGTTGACTGTTAACTGTTGACTGTTGACTGTTGACTGTTGACTGATTAAACTTTCTGGAAAACCCCTATACTAAGGTGCGTCGCTGCTCCATGTTCGATAGAACTTGCAGATTGACTCTGAAAGCGACGCACCCTACAAATTAGCAGTGTTGACTGACTAATAACTAATAACTAATAACTAATAACTAATAACTAATGACTAATGACTAAATTATTATTTGTCTGCCTCGGAAATATCTGCCGATCGCCCTCAGCAGAAAATATAATGAATCACTTAATTGAACAAGCTGGTTTGAGCGATCGTATCACCTGCGATTCTGCCGGAACTGCTAGCTATCACATTGGCAGCCCCCCTGACAGGCGGATGGCATTGGCGGCCAGGAAGCGAGACATTGAATTGTTAGGCGAAGCCCGCCAATTTACCAGGAAAGATTTTGAAAATTTTGATTTGATTCTGGCGATGGATCGGGATAATTATCGCAATATTCTTGCCCTGGATGCGGCTGGAAAGTATAAAGATAAAGTGCGGCTGATGTGCGATTTTTGCCAGAAATACGACCTTAAAGAAGTGCCAGATCCTTACTACGGTGGCCCGGAGGGATTCGATCGAGTAATTGATTTGCTGCACGATGCTTGCGAGGGTTTGTTGGAGTACGTTGTCAGTCAAGAAAAAGTAACAGTTGGCGGTCAGCAATCAATTTAAATTAAAAAAGTGCCTTTTTCCGCCCGAATATTAGCCATGCTGTAGGGGGGACAACGCTAACAAAACTCGTAACTAGGGAGATAAAAGTTGTTCCCGCTCCTCCTCCCAAGATGATACTGGGTGACAAAGAAAAAGTTAAACTTGTCAATACAAAATGGGGAGAATTGATACTCAAAGCCGCAATTGGCAGCAAAATAGATGGATACCAAGGCATTAGCCAAGGTGTAGCAAACAAAAACAAAGTGAGAGTCGTCCATCCAATATCTGATACCAAATTAATTTCCGAATATTTTTTGCGGAATAATGATTTAATTAACGTCCCTGTATAGTAAACAATCCAGCTTAAATACGCAAAATATTTGACTAATAATAGAATACTTTTCCTAGTTTCAACACTTACATTGGGCAAAAAATTCAGAAATAGATTGATGCCATGGTGAAACGATCGAGCGGTTGCCCCGGCGGTTCCCGGATTTAAAAGACTTCTCCAAGCTGAAACTGTTGGCAGAAATGTATAAGTTATCACCGTGATAATTAATAAAGAAAGCAAGACTGATGCTGCTAAATCTTTCCACCGACGCTGCTTGCATAGGAAAGCAAAAACTAAGGGTAGCCAAATTATAGGTAAGGTTTTTACTAAAAAACCTACCCAAATTGCCAAAATTGCCAAAACATAACGTTGGTAATAAATACATCCTATTAAAACGATCAATGTATTGGCAAGAAGAACGTCAAGGTGAGCATTAGCTATTTGCTCGTTCAATAGCATGGGATTGACTAAATATGCCAGTGTTATGAGGTTACGGTTTTCAGAATTTATTAGCAACCGCCAAATTAAGTAGCCATTGAGCGTGTGTACCAACACGCAGATTATTTTAAAAATATAAACTGCTAGTAAAGGGCTAATTGCTCCACCCAGGGCTGATAGGGCAAAAAAGAATAAAGAAACGGGGCCGTAGGTAGAAGTTTGCCCCCAGTGGAGAAAGGGAGATAAGTTAGAAACGAAGCTAGCGGAACTATTCAGATAAGGATTAATTTTTTGTAAGGTCATCGCTCCGTAATGCAAGTACAAATAAATGTCACTGCTTTGGGGATAAGCTATGAGGGCAAGTGCGAGGAAGGGGATTGCATACTTGCAAATGTCTAAAAAGTTGAAATTTGTGTGCTTTTTTTGAATTAACCAGATAATATATGTAACTGTTGCTATCAAGTAGGAACCGTTAATTATAAGTCGGATGGGGCTGAAACCGCTGGTAGGGAAATCGTTATAGTTGTCTCCACCCTGTAAAACGCTGTAATACTTGGTGATTCCCATAGAGGTCATGGCCATACAGAAAATTATGGAAGATGCTAATGCTGCAGCATATAGAATTTTCTGATTTTTTAAGTAATTGTTGACCATGATGTTATTTATTTAGTGTGGTAAGTGCAGGTAACTTTCTTCGTTGGCAGTTATCTGACTAAATGATGTTCCATCGCAAAGCGAACGAGTTCTGCTCGGTTGTTACTGTCAGTTTTTCTGAATAAGCTGCTGACGTGCTTTTCGATAGTTCGAGGGCTGAGGTGAAGTCGGGAGCCTATTTGAATATTAGAAAGACCTTCTGTCAGCAAATCTAGCACTTCTCGTTCTCGCTGGGTCAAAGTCGGGGCGTTTTCGCTTGGAGATGCCCGTGAAGCGGAGCCATCCCGTAGGGAATCGCCTGTGTTTGACTTTTGAGTTAAAAAATCTTCTTCTGGCTTGTCATTGGCTCTGCTGCGTGCCTCTGTTGGCGTCGGTTCTGGTTCCGGGGAACGAGAGGGTGCCTGAGCGATTAGAGCGTAGCGATCGAGCAAAGAGCGAATAACCGCCCCCAACTCCTGGAGTTCAAAAGGCTTAGCCAGATAATTGTCGCACCCCATCTGATAGCCACGAATCCGTTCCTGCGTGCTCGTGCGTTCCGTCAAAAAAATCACCGGCAGCAAGCGGAAAGCGGGACGAGTCCGAACTCGTCGCACGAATTCGTAGCCATCCATCTCGGGCATTGTAATGTCGGTAACAATCAAGTGGGGCTGAAATTCATCTACCAAGCCTAAAGCTTCTTTGCCGTTCTCAGCAGCGATTACAGAGTATCCGGTAAATTCTAGATAATCGGTAATTGACAAGCGAGTCGCGAAATCGTCGTCAGCAACCAGAATCGTTAATGGCATGGGGGAATTAAAAATTAAACATTAAAAGTGAAATTAATCACTTTTAATGTTTAATTCTACTGTTTAATTCTCTTGATAACTTGCAGTTAAAGTAGCCGGTTGTCCTAATTTGCCCTCCAAAGCTACGCCGCGCCCGTTGGCTGCCAAATGCCGCAGAGTTTTGTAAATTGTCTCGATTTGCTCTGGTCTTCCTGCTTTTTTTGCTATTTCTGCTACAGACAGAGGTTTTTGGGTGTCTTTGAGCACTTGTAGTACCCGTTGCTGCAAGTCCAATACAGCAGCGGCTGCTTTTTTGCCTGCTTCAACCCCTGGCTGGTGATAGGCATTGACATTCACCAAGGAACCGTAAAAACCTACGGCTCTTTCGTAGAGGGCGATTAATGCTCCTACTGTCCGAGGGTTGACTTGGGGAATTGTGACAGTAATGGAATCTCGGTGATTTTCGTACAAAGCTTGTCGAGTTCCCTGCAATAAACCCGACAAATAATCTCCGGAAGTGACGCCGGTTTCTACTTCTGGGGAAATGCCTTGTCTGTCTTGCAAAACTTCGATAAATGTTAGGAAGAAATTCGGCACGCCGTCTCGCAGTTGCTGGACGTAGGCGTGTTGATCGGTGGTGCCTTTGTTGCCGTAAACTGCGATACCTTGATGAACTGTGTTGCCGTCTAAATCTTCCTGTTTGCCGATCGATTCCATGACTAATTGCTGCAAGTAGCGGCTGAACAATAGCAGTGAATCTTTATAGGGCAAAACTACCATATCTTTTTCGCCACGTCCGTTGCAAGCAAAATACCAGGACATTGCTAACAAGGCGGCGGGATTATGTTTGATTTCGGTGGTTCTGGTAGCTTCGTCCATGACTTTAGCGCCGTCGAGCATCGCCCGAATGTCGATGCCTTGCAAAGCGGCTGGCAAAAGTCCGACTGCTGACAATTCGGAAGTGCGTCCTCCCACCCAATCTGCCATTGGAAAAGTGGTAATCCAACCTTCGGATTTGGCTAATTTGTCTAGTTGGCTGTCAACTCCGGTGATGGCAATTGCTTGTTTGGCAAAATCCAGTTTTTCGGCGGCGAAGGCTTTTTGAACTTCGATCATACCGTTGCGGGGTTCGGGGGTGCCGCCGGATTTGGAGATAGTAATTACTAGGGTGCTGGCGAGTTTGTCTTTGATTTTGTTAAGGATGCGATCGATCCCAGCCGGATCTGTGTTGTCGATAAAATGTATTGCTAGGGGCGGAATGTCTGGGGATAAAGCTTCGGCGACAAATTGGGGGCCGAGGGCGGAACCGCCGATGCCGATCGAAATTATGTCGGTAAATTGCGGAGCAAAGGGCGGTTTAATATCGCGGTTTTGAACCTTCTTGACAAATGCTTCGACTTGTGATAAGCCTTCGACTATTTCTTGTTTTAATTCTGGAGTGGGAGCTAAATCGGGGTTTCGCAGCCAGTAGTGGCCCACCATGCGGTTTTCGTCGGGATTGGCGATCGCACCTGCTTCCAAAGCTGCCATGTCTTTGAAAGCTTTGTCAAATTTGGGCTTCAGTGCTGCTGCGAAAGCGTCATCGAATCCCATGCGGCTGATATCGAGGTAAAGTCCCAATCCCTCGTGATAGTAAAGCCAGTCTTGATAGCGTTGCCAGAGTGCTGCGGCGTCCATAGGAATTCTCTACAATTTTTTTAATGTTCGATCGGCGTCGTCAGGAATCCACCAATTGTAGTTTAAAACGATCTGATGTACGGCTTTTGCACAATCCCAATAAATTTAATCATTAGTCGTCTGAAGGCAGCCGGTTCTGAAGGCAAGCAGAGCATTCGGCAGAATTAAACAATAAAAATATGACTTGGGCAACACTCTTAGTAGGTAGATCCCCCATTAATGGCCACACCCCATAGATAGAGCGAAGAGGCACAGAGATTTAACTGTGGTCGGCGTTGGCGTTTGAGTTCTGGTTTCACAATATTCAAATTCCGGCGATCGGGATGTGTAAAATAGGCATTGCCGTGAGGTTAAATATACTTTTAGCTGCCACTCAATAATCGGCTAAAAATATAGTTAACAACTGTCAACTATCGGAAGTGTAGTATAATATACAGATATTAGAATTAAAGTGCGATCCACTATGCTTGCTCTATCTCCCGAATTAAAAGAAAGGTTAGCAACTCCGCTCAAAATCGGCGATTTTGAAGTTAAAAGTCGCGTCCTGCAATCGCCCTTATCCGGCGTTACCGATTTGGTATTTCGCCGCCTGGTGCGCCGCTACGCGCCGGATTCGATGATGTACACGGAAATGGTGAACGCTACGGGTTTACACTACGTGAAGCAACTGCCGAGAATTATGGAAGTTGACCCAAACGAGCGTCCGATTAGCATTCAATTGTTTGACTGCCGGCCGGATTTCTTGGCAGAAGCGGCCCAGAAAGCAGTGGCAGAAGGAGCGGATACTGTTGATATTAATATGGGCTGTCCGGTTAACAAAATCACTAAAAACGGCGGCGGTTCTTCCCTACTGCGAGATCCGGAAACGGCCGAGGCAATTGTGCGGGCTGTGGTGGAAGCGGTAGATGTTCCTGTCACGGTGAAAACTAGGATTGGTTGGACTGACAAAGAAATTAATATTTTGGAATTTGCGAAGCGGATGGAAGATGCGGGAGCAAAAATGATTACCGTGCACGGCCGCACTCGATCGCAAGGTTACACCGGCCCGGCAAAATGGGAGTGGATTCGCCGAGTTAAAGAAGTTTTATCGATACCTGTTATTGCTAACGGGGATATTTTTTCAGTGGAAGCAGCGATGCGATGTCTGGAAGAAACCGGCGCCGATGGAGTGATGTGTTCGCGGGGAACTTTGGGCTATCCTTTTTTGGTGGGAGAAGTTGATTATTTCTTGAAAACTGGTGTGGAAAAGATAGCTCCGACACCAATTGAACGCCTCGAATGTGCTAAGGAACATTTGCGGGCTTTGTGGGAATATAAAGGTGAAAGCGGTGTCTGCCAAGCGCGCAAGCACTTAACCTGGTATGCTAAGGGTTTCCCCGGCGCTGGGGAATTGCGGGGCGTGTTGGCTGTGGTAGAAACGGTTGAACAAGGTTGCGATTCGATCGATCGCGCGATCGAGCAATTGCCCGCATAAACCTTACCCGCAGATGTCAATTAGGGATTACAGAAACAAAATTCACCTCTGCGGGCTAAGATTTAAGACACAGTTAAAAATTTGTGTGTGGGGGAAAGCATGGATTCGTTAAAAGGGCGAGATTTATTAAGTCTGGCAGATTTAAGCATAGATGAATTAAATTATTTGCTGGATCTAGCAGCCAGTTTAAAATCGGGAATGGTCAAGCTGAAACGCAATAAAGTTCTCGGCTTGTTATTTTCTAAAGCTTCAACGCGAACGCGGGTAAGTTTTACGGTGGCAATGTATAAATTGGGAGGGCAAGTGATTGACCTCAATCCCAACGTTACACAAGTCAGCCGCGGTGAACCTTTGGTAGATACAGCCAGGGTTTTAGACAGGTATTTAGACATCTTGGCGATTCGGACTTTCGAGCAAAAGGACTTAGCAACTTTTGCCAATTATGCTAAAATTCCTGTGATTAATGCGCTGACAGATGACGAACACCCATGTCAAGTGCTGGCGGATTTAATGACAGTAAAAGAGTGTTTTGGCAAGCTAGAAGGATTGACCCTGACTTATTTGGGCGATGGCAATAATATGGCAAATTCGCTGATGTTGGGCTGTGCAATGACGGGAATGAATGTAAGAATTGCTTGCCCTCAAGATTTCCAGCCAAATGCTGAAATAGTGGAAAAAGCTAAGAATATTGCTAATGGAAAAACAGAAGTTACTGTGACGGCGGACGCAGAAGCTGCGGTGAAGAATGCTCAAGTGATTTATACTGATGTTTGGGCGAGTATGGGACAGGAAGAGGAAGCAAAAATCAGGATTCCTTTGTTTAAGCCATATCAGGTAAATGAACAATTGCTGAAGTTAGCAGATAAGAATGCAATTGTATTGCACTGTTTGCCCGCACACCGAGATGAAGAGATTACGGATGACGTGATTGAGGGCAGTCAATCGCGCGTTTGGGATCAAGCAGAAAATCGGATGCACGCTCAGCAAGCTTTGCTGGCTAGTATTCTGGAAAGCGATTAGGAATAGAGAAGGGAAGAGAAGAATCGCCAGACTGAAGAATAAGAGAAAAGCCATTCTCTCTATCTCTTCTATTCTCTTTCTCTGCGCCCTCTGCGCCCTCTGCGGTCAATAAAAAAAACATAATTCACAAACGAAGACAATTGATACAGCCGTTTTCAATTTGATACCAGAGGGGGCAACATCATTCGTAACAAGTTAAGCTTGGATGGCAGTTGTCAAGGGGATTTGAGAAGATGCTTCAAAGAAAAAGTAGTCAG